>NZ_JBFUFP010000250.1:0-6238 GCF_056403375.1 Rhizobacter sp. P2_H2 | reverse complement strand
GCGCCGAGCAGTTCTGCCGCGAAGGGCGCGCGCATTTCATGATGCGCTCGATGATGCCGATGCTGCTGCTCCTGAAGGGCAGCGACACGCTGGTCGGCATCGGCAGCCTGCATGCGTTCGACTGGGCGGTGCCCAAGTGCGAGATCGGCTACTGGGCGCACTCGGCGTTCACCGGCCGCGGGCTCGTCACCGAGGCGGCGCAAGCCATCACCGACCTGGCGTTCGGCCCGCTCGGCATGCGCCGGGTCGAGGCCTTGCCCGACGCCGGCAACATCGCCAGCTGGCGGGTCTGCGAGCGTGCCGGCTACACGCTGGAAGGCACGCGGCGCAACGACCGCATCACACCGGACGGCATGTTGCGAGACTCAAGGGTCTACGCACGGATTCGCTGAACGACGGCGCCGACTCGAAGCGGATGCAGCCGCGCTGCAGGCACGACTGGTACTCGCGCAGCGACAGCGTCACAGCCTGGCGGTCGCCATCGGCATGCCAGACCAGCTTGACCCACAGCGCGCCTTCGATGACCCAGCACGCACCCGCGGGAATGTCCCGCAAGCCCTCGTCCGCGTGCACCTCGAACCCCGCAATGACCATCCCTCGTTTCATCGCTACCTCCAGTGGTGGGTGCCGTCCGGGACTCTGCGATCCCGGCGCAGCCTCACTGTAGGGGGCGCCCTTTGCGGGCACCGTGGGTTGATTCCGACGAGCGTGTAGGACATCGCCGCGACATGCGGGCAGGCGCGGCTCAGACCAGCGTCGCCTCCAGCGAGATGTCCGCCTTCAGCAGCTTCGACACCGGGCATCCGGCCTTCGCCTTCGCCGCCAGCTCCTGGAACGTGGCGTTGTCGGCGCCCGGCACGTTGGCCTTCAGCGTCAGGTGGACCGCGCTGATCGCGTAGCCGCCTTCCACCTGCTCCAGCGTGACCTTGGCGGTCGTGTCCATCTTCTCGGCGCGCAGCTTGGCTTCACCGAGGATCAGCGACAGCGCCATCGTGAAACAGGCGGCGTGCGCCGCACCGAGCAGTTCCTCGGGGTTGCTGCCCGGGGTGCCCTCGAAGCGGCTCGCGAAGCCGTAGGGGTAGTCCTTCAGCGCGCCGCTCTCGGTCGAGATCGAGCCCTTGCCGTCCTTGATGCCGCCGGACCATTGGGCCGAGCCCTTGCGTTGGATCTTCATGCCGCTCTCCTGGATGTGGAGGGCGCAGCGTAGCGCTTCAGGCCCGACCCTGTCACCAGTGCAGCCAGGCAGCGACGCCCAGGCCGAGGCCGAGCGCGCTGATCCCGTACACCGCGTACTCCGTCCAGCGCCGCTTCGTCAGCAGCGCGATCGCCGCCATCGCGATCGAGATCGACAGTGCGGTGGTGGCCTGTGCCCAGCGGTGGTGCTGGTGCATCTGCTCCTCGCTGCGCTTGTCGAAGGCGGTCGATTCATCTTCCAGCTTCTTGGCCGCCGTCATGATCTCGGCCTTCTCGGTCTTGTAGCGCTTGATCTCCTCGGTGTAGAACGCGCGCCGGCCCTCGGGCGCCAGTTCGACCGCCAGCTCGGCCAGGTTCTGCTTGCTGCTCTTGGCCTGGTAGTAGTTCCACTGGTTCGACGCCTCGGTCTTCTTGATCGCCGCGTCGTTCTTGTAGAGCCCCGCGTTGGCCTGCGTCGCGCCGCCCATGTACGAGAAGATCGCACCGAGCGTCGCGAGGATCGCGGTGATCACCGCCAGCTGGCCGGCGTGGCCGTCGGGGTTGTGCTGGGCCGCATGCTCCAGTTCGTGGTCGTGCGGGCCGTGGACGTGGAAACCGTGTTCGGACATGTCATCCTCCTCGTGTCGTCAAAGTTGCGGTTGTTTGCGTGAGTACGTGACCCAGCGGTAGCGGATGCCATCCGGGCTGGTCTGGAAGTCGCCGGGGTCCGCGTCGAACTGCGCGCGGTCCCAGTCGGGGAAGAACGTGTCGGCGTCGAACTCGGCATCGAGCTCGGTCAGCACCAGCTCGTCGACCAGCGGCAGCGCCTCGCGGTAGATCTGGGCGCCGCCGATCACGAAGGCCTTCGGCACGTCGCCGGCCAGCGCGATCGCCTCGGCCAGCGAGCCGGCGCGCTCGGCGCCGGTGGCCTGCCAGCCTGGCTGGCGCGTGATCACGATGTTGCGGCGGCCCGGCAGCGGGCGGCCGATCGAATCCCAGGTCTTGCGGCCCATCAGCACCGGCGCGCCGAGCGTGGTGCGCTTGAAGAACTTCAGGTCCTCGGAGATGTGGCAGAGCAGGGCGTTGCCCTTGCCGATCGCGCCGTGCCGGGCGACGGCGGCGATCAGGCTGATCAGTGGTCGGGAGCGTGTCATGGGCACGATTGTCGCCGCGCGCCGCACCGGGTTTCGTGTCAGGCCGGCATCGCGGCGTCCCGTCCATTCGTCAGGTGCTGCTGCATCAGCAGCTGCACCTTGGTGCCGTCGCGCGCCTTCAGCGCGGCCATGATCCTGCGGTGCTCCTTCAGCGACGCATCGAGCCGCCCCTGCTTGAACAGCGAGTGGTGCCGGTTCAGCTTCATCACCTTGCGCAGGTCGGTGACCAGCTGGTGGCGCCAGCGGTTGTCGGCGATCTCCAGCAGCCGCATGTGGAACTGCTCGTTGGCGCGGAAGAACGCATCGCGGTCGGCCACGCTGTCTTCCAACGCCTGGTGCAGCGCCTGCAACTCGGCCAGCTGCGCGTCGGTGGCCCGCGTGGCGGCCGCCGCAGCGGCATCGCTCTCGAGCAGCGCCAGCAGGTGGAAGACCTCGGCCAGGTCGCGCTCGGACACCTCGGTGACGTAGGCGCCGCGGCGCAGCTTCATCGTCACCAGCCCTTCGGCGGCCAGCACCTTCAGCGCCTCGCGCAGCGGGGTGCGGCTGATGCCGTACTCGGCGGTCAGGGCTTGCTCGTCGATCCAGMTGCCGGGCGCCAGCGTGTGGGCCATGATGCGCGCACGCAGCCGCTCGGCGACCTGCACGTAGAGCGCCTGGGTGGCCGGCAGCCGGGCGGCGGCCGGCGATTTACCAGCGGGGACGGTGGAAACCTTGGACATATAATTCAATTTTGAATTATGGATGACGCCTGCCGGGTCGTCCAGCGGAGCGGGCTCATGTCGGACCAGAAAAAAACGGATGACAAGGATGCGTTGCTGACTTCCGAGGCGCTGCCCGCATGGCAGAAGGCCGCCGCGAAATCCGCGCCCGGCGGGCGTGTCGACGCGCTCGACTGGGTGACGCCCGAGGGCATCCGCGTGAAGCCGCTGTACACCGCGGCCGACACCCGCGGCCTGCCGTACACCGACACGCTGCCCGGCTTCGCGCCGTTCGTGCGCGGCCCGCAGGCGACGATGTACGCGGTGCGGCCGTGGACCATCCGCCAGTACGCCGGCTTCTCCACCGCCGAAGCCTCGAACGCGTTCTACCGCAAGGCGCTCGATGCCGGCGCGCAGGGTGTCAGCGTCGCGTTCGACCTGGCCACGCACCGCGGCTATGACAGCGACCACCCGCGCGTGACCGGCGACGTCGGCAAGGCGGGCGTCGCGATCGACAGCGTCGAGGACATGAAGATCCTGTTCGACGGCATCCCGCTCGACAAGGTGTCGGTGTCGATGACGATGAACGGCGCGGTGCTGCCGGTACTGGCCGGCTACGTGGTGGCGGCCGAGGAGCAGGGCGTGCCGCAGGACCAGCTGAGCGGGACCATCCAGAACGACATCCTCAAGGAGTTCATGGTCCGCAACACCTACATCTTCCCGCCCGAGCCGAGCATGCGGGTGATCGGCGACATCATCGCGTACACCGCGAAGCAGATGCCGAAGTTCAACTCGATCAGCATCAGCGGCTACCACATGCAGGAAGCGGGCGCGAACCAGGCGCTGGAGCTCGCCTTCACGCTGGCCGACGGCAAGGAGTACGTGAAGACGGCGCTGGCCAAGGGGCTGGACGTCGACGAGTTCGCCGGGCGGCTCAGCTTCTTCTGGGCGGTCGGGATGAACTTCTACCTGGAAGTCGCGAAGATGCGCGCCGCGCGGCTGCTGTGGTGGCGGATCATGAGCGGCTTCGGCGCGAAGAACCCGAAGAGCCTGATGCTGCGCACGCACTGCCAGACCTCGGGCTGGAGCCTGACCGAGCAGGACCCGTACAACAACGTGGTGCGCACGACGGTCGAGGCGATGGCGGCGGTGTTCGGCGGCACGCAGAGCCTGCACACCAACGCGCTCGATGAAGCCATCGCGCTGCCCACCGATTTCAGCGCCCGCATCGCGCGCAACACGCAGCTGATCATCCAGGAAGAGACGCACATCACCAGCGTGGTCGACCCGTGGGCCGGCAGCTACATGATGGAGAAGCTGACGCAGGACATGGCCGATGCGGCCTGGGCGCTGATCGAGGAAGTGGACGCGATGGGCGGCATGGTGAAGGCCGTCGACAGCGGCTGGGCCAAGCTGAAGATCGAGGCGAGCGCGGCCGAGAAGCAGGCGCGCATCGATTCGGGCAAGGACGTGATCGTCGGCGTCAACAAGTACAAGCTGAAGCAGGAAGACCCGATCGACATCCTCGACATCGACAACCATGCGGTGCGCGAGAACCAGCTGAAGCGGCTGAAGCAGGTGCGCGCGGCGCGCGATGCGGCGGCGGTCGAGCGCACACTGGCGGCCCTGGTGGCCTGTGCGGCCGGCGGCGAGGGCAACCTGCTCGCGTTGACCATCGATGCGATCCGGGCCCGCGCGACGGTGGGCGAGGTGAGCGATGCGCTCGAGAAGGTGTGGGGGCGCCATCGCGCCGATACGCAAAAGGTGACCGGTGTGTATGCAGCCGCTTACGACAGTGCCGAAGGGTGGGCGAAGCTCCAGCAGGAGATCGCCGAGTTCGCGCAGGCGCAGGGCCGGCGCCCGCGCGTGATGATCGCCAAGCTCGGGCAGGACGGGCACGACCGTGGCGCGAAGGTGGTGGCGACGGCGTTCGCCGACCTGGGCTTCGACGTCGACATGGGGCCGCTGTTCCAGACCGCCGAGGAGTGCGCGCGCCAAGCGATCGAGAACGACGTGCATGCGGTGGGCGTGAGCACGCTGGCGGCGGGTCACAAGAYGCTGGTGCCGGCGATCATCGCGTCGCTGAAGGCACAGGGTGCCGACGACATCATCGTGTTCGTCGGCGGCGTGATCCCGCGGCAGGACTACGACTTCCTGTACGAGGCCGGCGTGAAGGGCATCTACGGGCCGGGCACGCCGATCCCGGCGAGTGCGAAGGATGTGCTGGAGCAGATCCGCAAGGCTGTTGGATGACCCACCCCCGAAGCGCCTTCGGCGCCTCCCCCTCAAGGGGGCGCCGCCAGCGGCCCGGCAAAGCCGGTTCCGCGGCGGCCGCTCGGTCCTCGTTTCGGCATTCCATCGGCTTGTGATGAACGCCGGAGACGACGCGTTGTGTGAAGCCTTGGTTGGACGCGATCCGCAGGCACGGCGGCGCTCGCTCGCCAAGTCCATCACCCTGCTCGAATCCACCCGCCCCGACCACCGTCTGCGCGCCGACGCGCTGCTGAACGCCCTGCTGCCGCACACCGGCCGCGCGCTGCGCCTGGGCATCTCGGGCGTCCCCGGTGTCGGCAAGTCGACCTTCATCGAGGCCTTCGGCCTGCACCTGATCGCGCAGGGCCACCGCGTCGCGGTGCTGACGGTCGACCCGTCGTCCACCGTCTCCGGCGGCTCCATCCTCGGCGACAAGACGCGCATGGAGCAGTTGTCCGTCCACGACGCCGCCTACATCCGCCCGAGCCCGTCATCGGGCACGCTCGGCGGCGTGGCCGAGAAGACCCGCGAGGCGATGCTGGTCTGCGAGGCCGCCGGCCACGACGTGGTGCTGGTCGAGACCGTCGGCGTCGGCCAGAGCGAGACCGCGGTCGCCAGCATGACCGACATGTTCGTGCTGCTGCAGCTGCCCAATGCCGGCGACGACCTGCAGGCCATCAAGAAAGGCGTGATGGAGCTCGCCGACCTCGTCGTCATCAACAAGGCCGATATCGATCCGGTGGCCGCGACCCGCGCCGAAGCCCAGATCACCAGCGCGCTGCGCGTCTTCAGTTTCCACGGCCGGCCCGACCAGGTTCCGCCCGCACGCGTGATGCAGATCAGCGCGCTCAAGTCGCAGGGCATCACCGAGTTCTGGCAGCGCGTTCGKCAGTTCGCCGACGAACGCCGCGCGAGCGGCGAGTTCGAACGCCGCCGCGAGCGCCAGGCCCAGGCCTGGAT
>NZ_JBFUFP010000249.1:0-6258 GCF_056403375.1 Rhizobacter sp. P2_H2 | reverse complement strand
GCGCATGCTCGATCGCCTCGACCAGCCGCTCGCGCGCGAACGGCTTCAGCAGGTAGTCGACCGCATGCAGCTCGAAGGCCGCGAGCGCATGCTCGTCGTAGGCGGTCGTGAAGATCACGGCCGGCCGCGGCCCGTCTTCCGCCAGCGCCTTCAGCACCTGCAAGCCGCTCAGGCCGGGCATGTGGATGTCCATCAGCACCAGCTGCGGGCGCAGCGCGCGGATCTGCGCCAGCGCCGAGACGCCGTCGGCGCAGGTGGCCACCAGCGCGAGCTGCGGCATCTGCGCCACCCAGTCGGCCAGCGCCTCGGCGGCCAGCGGTTCGTCCTCGGCGATCAGCACGCGCGTTTTCGTCATGTCGTTCGTCATGTCTTTCATTGCGGTATCCACAGGTCCACCCGGAAGCCGGCACCGGGCGCGGTGTGCACGCGCAGGCGGGCGCGTCCGTCGTAGTCGAGCGCGAAGCGGCGCTTCAGCGCGTTCAGGCCGATGCCGGTGCGCGGTGCCTGGCCGCCGGCGGGCTCGCCAGGATCTGCGAGCCGCGCCGGATCGCAGCCCGGGCCATCGTCGGCGACCGTCAGGTCGAGGCCCTGGTTCATGCCGTTGCGCTCGCTGACGATGCGGATGCAGCCGCCGCGCAGTTGCGGCGCCACGCCGTGCAGCACGCTGTTCTCGACCAGCGGCTGCAGGCTCAGCGGCGGGATCTCGTCCTGCAGCGTCGCCGGGTCGAGCTGCCAGTCGACCTGCAGCCGCGCGCCCAGGCGCAGGCTCTCGAGCGCCAGGTAGTCGCGCACGAAATCCACCTCGTCGGCCAGCGCCACGCGGTCGGCCGCGCTGCGCTTGGTGTCGAGCACGTAGCGCAGCATGCCGGCAAAGCGCATCAGCGCCGCCTCGGCGGCCTGCGGATCCTTGCGGGTCAGCGCGATCAGCGTGTTCAAGGTGTTGAACAGGAAGTGCGGGTTCAGCTTGCCGGTGATCGCCGCGAGTTCGGCCTGCGCGAGGGCCGATTCGGCCTGCGCGGCAGCCAGCGCGGCGCGGCGCGCACGGCGGGCCTCGATCAGCGCGGTGAAGCCGGTCGCGATCGCGGTGTACACGACGGCACCCCAGATCGCACGCCACAGCAGCGTCTGCGCGAACACCGCGAACGCATGGTCGGCGCCGAACAGCAGCAGCGAGGTCGTGAAGTCGAGGGCCTGCCACAGCGCGCCGAACAGCAGCGCGCACGCGACATGCAAGGCCACCGCGGTGGCCGTGCCGAGCCCGCGGCCCTGCAACCAGCGCACCCACGGCAGCACGATGGCGCCGAGCGCCATGGCCGGCCACAGCTGCAGCGTGGCCTGGTAGACCACCTCCAGCAGCTGCCAGAGGCCGCGCTGGAACTCGGTGCCGGCCAGCACATACAGCAGCCACGACAGCAGGCAGCCGGCCGCGTAGACGAGCCACGGCGTCCAGTCGGTGCGGTCTGGCGTCGAAGAGGTGGCGGGGTTGTCGGACATGCACGGATCTTAGGGAGTCCCGGCCGGCACGGCGGGCCGCTGCGACCGATCGCCGGATCGCGGCATCGAAATGTGGCTGCGGGCGCCCCACCCTGACGCACTGTGTCGAAACCCTTCCCGCCCCGCGGCCTTGCCCGCCAAGGTGGCTTGCGGCGCCGGCTTGCAGTTCAATCGACCGACCGATTCCTGCTGAAGGAGACCTCATGGAAAAGCGGCTGCATCAACTCGAAACCCTGCGCCTGCACGGCGACGACGGACGCGACTACGTGGTGCACGGCTTCGAGCACCTCGCCCGGCTCGACGCCGCGCCCGGCCTCGGCGGCGACTGGGAGCCGACCGGCGAATCCGAATACCGCCTGGCCGACGGCCGCCCGGTGAACGTCGACGCCGACGGCGTGATGACGATCGCGCAGAACGGCGTGCGGCTTTCGCAGCAGGAGTCGAGCACGGCTTGAGCGGTTGAGGGACACTGCGGCGCATGCCCGGAAACGCCATCCTTCACGTCGGCGCCCTCGGATTTCCGTGGGAAACGCTCGACCCGTTCCTCTTCTGCGTCCACCACGATGACGCCTACCCGCGCGGCAATGCGCAGTTCGGCCCCGATGCGCTGCTGACCGGCCGCAACCTCGGCCAGGACTTCGCCGGCCTCGACGGCTGGCGCATGTACCACGGCATGACGGTGCCGGGCTTTCCGTCGCACCCGCACCGCGGCTTCGAGACCGTGACCATCGTGCGCCACGGGCTGGTCGACCACTCCGACTCGCTCGGCGCGATGGCGCGCTTCGGCGGCGGCGACGTGCAATGGCTCACCGCCGGCCGCGGCATCGTGCACTCGGAGATGTTCCCGCTGCTGAAGCGCGACGCGCCGAACCGGCTCGAGCTGTTCCAGATCTGGCTGAACCTGCCGGCGCGCAACAAGATGGTGGCGCCGCATTTCACGATGTTCTGGTCGGAACAGATCCCGCACCACCTGCACGCCGACGAGGCCGGGCGGCAGACCGAGGTCGTCTGCATCGCCGGCCGGATCGAGGGCGTGGCCGACCCGCTCGCGCCGCCGCCCGATTCATGGGCTTCGCAGGACGGTGCCGACCTCGCGATCTGGACGATCCGCATGGCGCCGCACGCACGCTGGACGCTGCCGCCCGCGCAGGGCGACGGCACACGGCGCAAGCTGTATTTCTTCGTCGGCAGCGCGGTGACGGTGGATGGCGTGGCGGTCGACAGCCATGCGGCCATCGAGTTGCGCGCCGGCGCACCGGTCGAGCTGGTCAACGGTGCCGAGACGGCCGAGTTCCTCGTGCTGCAGGGCCGGCCGATCGGCGAGCCGGTCGCGCAATACGGCCCGTTCGTGATGAACACGCAGCAAGAGTTGCAACAGGCTTTCACCGACTACCGCCGCACCGAGTTCGGCGGATGGCCCTGGGACGACCCCGCGCCGGTGCACGGCGCCGAGCCGCAGCGCTTCGCGCGGCGCCCGGACGGCGGCGACGAGCGGCCCTGAGCGCCGGCATCCGACAGAACCATCGGGCGATCCGATGGGTTGCTGTCGATGGGCAAATGCCCTCGGCGCAGGTCTTGTATCGAGTCGCGGCTTGCGTGAATTGGAAACGCTTCCATAGAGTGCGGCCCTCACACCACGACAGAGGGGACACGCCGATGAACACGCTGAACCGGGCAGCGCTCGCCTGCCTGCCGCCGCTGTTGCCACTTCTCCTGTTGGCCGCCTGTGGCGGCGGAAGCGACGCACCGCCCACGCGCTCCGGCGAGTCCGCCACCCATGAACAGGCCGCCGCGCTCGCGGTGCCCGCTGTCAGCGCCGGCCGCTATGTGCTGAAGAACGTGCAGAGCGCGAAGTGCGTCGATGCAGTGCCGCCCGGCAGCGACGGCGGCGCCTTCGTGCAGAACACCTGCAGCGCCGCCGTCACGCAGACCTTCGACCTGACGGTGCAGACCGGCGGCAGCTACAAGCTGGTCGCCGTCGGCACCGGCCGCGTGATGGACCTGGCCGCGAGCTCCACCGCCGACGGCGCGGTGATCCACCAGTGGACCAACAACGACACCAGCGCGCAGCGCTTCGTGCTGCAACGCAGCCAGGGCAACCGCTTCGCGCTGAAGAACGCCGGCAGCGGCAAGTGTGTCGCGATCGACGGCGGCTCGGTGAACGACGGCGCCGGGCTGCGCCAGGCCGGCTGCAGCACGAGCGGCGCGCAGCAGTTCCTGCTGTACCCGGTGTCGACCACCGGGCGCGGCGTGCTCGCGATCGGCCGCTATGCGCTGAAGGCGGTGCATTCCGGCCTGTGCATGGACGTCGAGAACGGCTCGCTCGACAACGGCGCGAAGACGGCCCAGGCCGCGTGCAGCCAGGCCGACCGCCAGCTGTTCGAGGCCCAGCCCGCGGCCGAAGGCACCTACGCCTTCCTCAACGTCAACAGCGGCAAGGGCCTGGACGTGAGCGACATCTCGCTCGACAACGGCGCGCTGATCCAGCAATGGGCCCATGGCGGCGGCGCGAACCAGCGCTTCGTCGTGACGGACGACGCCGGCGCGCTGCGCATCGCGGCCCGCCACAGCGGCCGCTGCGTCGACGTGAGCGGCGTCAGCACGCAGCCCGGCGCGCGCATCCACCAGTGGGACTGCCTGGGCGCGGCGAACCAGCGCTGGACGCCGGTGCCGGCCGGCGACACCCCGCCGCCGCCCACGGGCACCTGGGTCGGCACCTGGGGTGCATCGCCGCAGGGCGGCAACACCAGCTTCAACCAGCAGACGCTGCGGCAGATCGTGCACACGAGCGTCGGCGGCGCGGCCGCGCGGGTGCACCTGTCCAACGTGTTCGGCAACCAGCCGATCACGGTCGCGAACGTGCACATCGCGCAGCGCGCCGGCGGCTCGGCCATCGTCGCGGCCAGCGACCGCGCGGTGAACTTCGGCGGCCAGCCCACGGTCGTGATCCCGGCCGGCGGCGAGGCGGTCAGCGACTCGGTCGACTTCAACGTCGCCGCGTTGTCCGACGTGGCGATCAGCTTCTACCTGCCGAACGCCACCACGGTGACCACCGAGCACCAGACCGGCCTGCAGACGAACTACGTGGCCGCCGGCAACGTGAGCGGCAATGCGACGATCAACCCGAGCGCGACCAGCGGCAGCTACCGGCTGCTGACCAACCTGGACGTGTCCAACAGCAGCCTGCGCGGCAGCGTGGCGACGCTGGGCGCATCGATCACCGACGGGGTCGGCACCAACTTCGACGCCAACCAGCGCTGGCCGAACGTGCTGGCGAACCGCCTGAACGCGGCCGGCATCGGCGTGGGCGTGCTGAACCAGGGCATCAGCGGCAACAGCAGCCTGCGCGACGGCGCCGGCCCGAGCGCCGAGAACCGCTTCGACCGCGACGTGCTCGGCCAGGCCGGCATCAAATGGGTGATCTATTCGGACGACCCGATCAACGACCTGCGCGGCAACCCGCAGCCGACGCTCGAGCAACTGCTCGGTCCGCTGCAGCGGATGATCGCGAAGGCCCATGMGCGCCAGGTGAAATTCCTGTGCTCGACGCTGACGCCGTACAGCGACAGCGTCTGGACGCCGTCGCAGGAGACGACGCGGCAGGCCTACAACAACTTCGTGAAGAGCAGCGCGAGCGGTTGCGACGGCGTGATCGACCAGGACCTCGCGACGCGCGACCCGGCCAACCCGGCGCGCATGCTGCCGGCGAACGACACCGGCGACCACCTGCATCCGAACACCGCCGGCAATGCGGCGATCGCGAACTCGGTGAACCTGAACCTGTTCACGGTGAACTGAGCGGGAGGGAACGCCGATTGCCCGGGGGTCTGTGTCGCCACCGCACACAGGCCCCGTCATGACCTCCATTCGGCCGCTTCTGCTGCACACCGTGCCCGAACCGCCGGCCACGCCGCCTCCGCCGCCGACGGTGCCGCCACCGTTGCCCGAGATCGACGACCCGCCGTCACCGCATCCCGCGGACCCGGTCATCGAGCCGGGCGCCCCGCCACCGCCGGTGGCGAACCGGGCGAGTTGCGGTCAGGTTTGCGACAAATCCTGCGGCAACCCGGGCAGCCGCACGCCCGCCTCGTCGAGCAGCGACTTTGGCTGCCTGCGCTTGATCCACAGGTACAGCCCGCTGCCCAGTACGACGATCGTGATGAGGTCGAGCAGCGCCCAGACGATCTTCAGCGGCAAGCCGCCGTAGTCGCCGAAGTGCAGCGGCTGCGACAGCAGCAGCGTCGCGATGTACCACGGCACCTCGGGCGACGCGGTGACGGCGGCCGTCCGCGAATCGACCATCACCGGCTGCAGCAGGCGGGCCGTCAGCGGCTCGGTGCCGCGCATGAAGAAGGTGTGGTGGTGCKGGCTCGAGAAGCCGGTGCCCGGGAACGCGATGAAGCCGACCCGCATGTGCGGCGCCTGCGCCTTCGCGGCGGCCAGCATGCGCTGCGTCGGCGCGCGGGCGCCCTCCTCGACCAGCGGCTGGCCCTGGTAGGGCGCGAGCAGCGTGGTCAGCGCGTCGTACTGCCACAGCTTGATCAGCAGGTCGGCCCAGGTGTTGATCATGCCGGTGGCGCCGACGACCAGCGCCCACACCAGCGTGACGACGCCCAGCAGGTTGTGCAGGTCCAGCCACTTGACGCGCGCCGAGCGCTCGCGGCGCACCTCGCCGAAGCGCAGCTTGCGCATGAAGGGCGCGTACAGCACCAGCCCCGAGACGATCGCCACCAGCAGCAGCAGCCCCATCGCACCGAGGAACAG
>NZ_JBFUFP010000248.1:0-6268 GCF_056403375.1 Rhizobacter sp. P2_H2 | reverse complement strand
ACGTAGGGCCGAAAGGGCGAGCTCGCCTCCAGGAAGCGGTATTGCGCGAACAGCGTCGGCGACACCTGCTTGATGGTGCCCAGCTTGCCTTCGCCGGCCTGCCCTACAAGCACGAGGTGGTCGGCGACGGCGCGCTGTCGGGCGTCGGCAAGCTGGGCACCATCAAGCAGGTGTCGCCGACGCTGTTCGCGCAATACCGCTTCCTGGAGGCGAGCTCGCCCTTTCGGCCCTACGTCGGCGCCGGCCTGACCTATGCGCACTTCTACGGCGAGGAAGGCTCGGGCACGCTGACCGCGCTGACCAACCCGGGCGGCCCGGCGACCTCGATGTCGGTGGATTCGGCCTTCGGGCCGTCGTTCCAGCTCGGCCTGAGCTACCGGTTCGACGAGCACTGGTTCGTCGACGGCTCGGTCATCAAGACCTACCTGAAGACGACCACCAAGCTGTCGACCGGGCAGTCGATCGACACGAAGCTGGACCCGATCTCGACGAATCTCTCGGTCGGCTACCGGTTCTGACCGCCGTCAGTTCACCGTGTCGTTGATGACCCACTGGGTCATCGCGTCGAGGGCCGGGCGGGCGGCGTTGGCGTTGGGGTGGTTGATGATGGCCACCACGATGTAGCGCCGGCCGCTGTTGCCCAGCACGAAGCCGGCAATGCCGGCCACGTCCTTCAGCGACCCGGTCTTCAGGTGCGCGCGGCCGAGCGTCGCGCGCGAGCGCTTCAGCGTGCCGTCGAGGCCGCTGACCGGCAGCGAGCTCATCAGCTCCGGCATCACCGGCCCCATCCAGTCGGCCTGCAGCACGCGGGCGAGCAGCTGCGCGGTGGCACGCGAATCGCGCGACAGGCCCGAGCCGTTGTCGATGACCACGGACGGCGCCGCCTCCGGCCAGCGCTCGGCCAGCCACTGGCGCAGCACCTCGCGCGCGAGCTCCGGCGAGCCGAGGCCGCGCTGCGTCAGGCCGAGCGTCAGGAACAGCTGCTGCGCCATCACGTTGTTGCTGAACTTGTTGATGTCGCGGACCACCTCGGCCAGCGGCGGCGACACCAGCTCGAAGCTCGGCGGCGTGGACGGCGCGACGCCGTCGCGCACGCGCCCGGTCAGCTTGCCGCCCATCTCGTGCCACAGGCCGCGCAGCAGGCGCTCGTTGTAGCGCTGCGGCTCGGGCCAGGCGATCGACCATGATTTCTCGCCGCACAGCTTGCGGAAGCCGCCGGCCAGCTTGAGCTTTGCCGGATCGGCGGCATCGAGCAGCAGCGGCGCGCGCCAGTCGTCGCAGGGGCCGGCGATCAGCGGCACGCCGTCGTCGACCTGCAGGCCCGCCAGCGGCACGTCGGCGGTGATGCGCGCGACGCCGGCCAGCGCGTCGGGCGCGAAGGTCAGCGTCAGCGACTTGTAGTTCAGCATCAGCGCATCGGGCTGCACGTTGTACGGCCGCAGCGGATCGTTGTCGAAATCGGCCGGGTTCTGCAGCGCCGGGCGGAACGCGCTGCGGTCGAGCACGATGTCGCCGCGGATCTCGTGCACGCCGAGCTGCTGCACGCGGCGCAGCATCATCCACAACCGCTCGGGCACGAGCTTCGGGTCGCCGGTGCCGCGGATCACGAGGTCACCGTCGAGCACGCCGTTCGGGCCCGGCTTGCGCACCGTGCCCTGCAGCCAGACCGGCGTCGACCAGCTCCAGGCCGGGCCGAGCAGTTCGAGCGCGGCCGAGGTGGTCAGCAGCTTCATCAGCGACGCCGGGTTGACCGGCTGGCGCGACTGCCAGTCGAGCCGCGGCGCGCTCGCGCCGACCTCCTGCACCCAGGCGACCATCGCCTCGCGCGGCACCTTGGCGGCGTCGAGCGCCACCTCGGCCTCGACCGGCAGCGGTGCTGCCAGCGCGGGCATCGCGGCCCACAGCCCGACGGCGCCCAGCAGGATGCGTCTCCCTACATTCCCCATCCCCTGATGATCTCACGCACCCCGGGCTTTAGACTGTCGCCATGGGCACGCTGCTGGCTTTCGACACCTCCACCGACGCGATGGCAATCGCGCTGGTCACGCCCGGGCGGCATGCCGCGCACGACGGTGCCGGCGGCGCGCAGGCCTCGGCCGCGCTGATCCCCGAGCTGATGGCCTTGCTGGCCGCGCACGGCCTGGCGCTGGCCGATGTCGACGCGATCGCCTTCGGCTGCGGCCCCGGCGCCTTCACCGGGCTGCGCACCGCATGCTCGGTGGCCCAGGGGCTGGCGTACGGCGCGGCCAGGCCGGTGATCCCGGTCGACAGCCTGATGCTGGTGGCCGACGATGCACGCGTGCAGACCGATGCGGCCGAG
Source organism: Rhizobacter sp. P2_H2 (assembly GCF_056403375.1). NCBI lineage: Bacteria > Pseudomonadati > Pseudomonadota > Betaproteobacteria > Burkholderiales > Sphaerotilaceae > Rhizobacter > Rhizobacter sp. P2_H2. The sequence continues at coordinate 3,948 of NZ_JBFUFP010000248.1, read as the reverse complement.
GTCTGCGTCGCGATGGATGCACGCATGGACGAGATCTATGCCGGCCGCTACCGCTGGCGCGACGGGCACTGGGCGGTGACCACGGCGCCCGCGCTGCTGCGCATCGACGCATTCCATGCGCTGCTGCAGGAACAGCCCGTCGGCGTGATTGCCGGCTCGGCGCTCGATGCCTTCGGCGACCGGCTGGCGATCGGGCCGTCGGTGCGCCGCGTGCCGCAGGCGAGATCCCGGGCCGAGGCGCTGGCGCGTGTCGCCGCGCAGCTGTGGTCGCAAGGCGTTCGCGTCGACGCCGCGCACGCGCTGCCGGTCTACCTGCGCGACAAGGTGGCGCAGACGACCGCCGAGCGCGAACACGACAAGGCCATGAAAGCGAAGGCATTGGCATGAGTGCCGTACTGAGGGACAAGCGCCTGCTGCTGCCGCTGGGCGTCACGCAGCTCGATGCGGTGCTCGAGATCGAGCGCCAGGCCTATGAATTCCCGTGGACCCACGGCAACTTCATCGACTCGCTGGCCGCCGGCTACGTGGCCCGCGTGATCTACGGCGAGCGCGGCGAGATGCTGGGCTACTTCATCGCGATGCCCGGCGTGGACGAGATGCACCTGCTGAACCTGACCGTCGCGCCGGCCTTCCAGCGCCAGGGCCACGCCCGCTTCCTGCTCGACGAGCTGGTCGCCGTGTGCCGCGAGCGCCGCGCCGGCCAGCTGTGGCTGGAGGTGCGGCAGAGCAACGAGCGCGCCCGCGCGCTGTACCTGCGCTACGGCTTCCAGTCGATCGGCACGCGCCGCGGCTACTACCCGGCGTCGCGCGCCACGCACCCGAGCGGGCGCGAGGATGCGGCGGTGATGAGCCTGCAGGTGGGAGGTGTCGATGCGCTGGAGTGAACGCCAGGTCGCGATGCTGCAGGAGATGGGCATCCGCGTGTGGGATGCGCCGGCGCAGGGCGACGAGGTGGCGCTGGCCGAGCCCGCGCCGGCCACGGCAGCCGCACCGTCGCCCGCTGTCGCACCCAACACCGCACCCAACATCGCACCCAACACCGCACGCAACACCGCCCCCGACGTCGAGCCCGCCACCGCCCCGCTGCGCGGCCCGCGCCCGAGCGGCGTCGCGACGATGGACTGGCCCGCGCTGCGCGACGCGGTCGCCGGTTGCACCGCCTGCAAGCTGTGCAGCGGCCGCACGCAGACGGTGTTCGGCGTCGGCAACCCGCAGGCCCACTGGATGGTCGTCGGCGAAGCCCCCGGCGAGCAGGAGGACCGGCAGGGCGAGCCCTTCGTCGGCAAGTCGGGCCAGCTGCTCGACAGCATGCTGCGCGCGCTCGGCCTGACGCGCGGCGAGGCCGAACCGGCGCGCCAGGTCTTCATCGCCAACACGCTGAAATGCCGCCCTCCCGGCAACCGCAACCCCGAGCCCGACGAACTGGCCCAGTGCGAGCCGTTCCTGATCCGCCAGATCGAGCTCGTGAAGCCGCGCATGATCCTCGCGATGGGCCGCTTCGCGGTGCAGAGCCTGCTGCGCAGCAGCGAGCCGGTCGGCCGGCTGCGCGGCAAGGTGCACCGGTACCAGGGCGTACCGCTGGTCGTCACCTACCACCCGGCCTACCTGCTGCGCAACCCGGAGGACAAGGCGCGCGCCTGGGACGACCTGTGCCTCGCGCTGGAGCAGATGAAGCCGATGGATCCGACCCCGGACGCCTGACGCCGATGGACGCCACCTCGCCCGCCTGGCCCGACACCGAGGACCTGCCGTGCATGGTGCTGCGGCTGACGCCCGAGTGCCGGGTGCTGCAGGGCAACCGCGCCTTCGTCGAGTTCAGCGGCGCCGGCTCGGTGCTCGATGCCGGGCTGCTGTGGCAGTCGCTGCTCGGCGCCGAGTCGCGCGCGACGCTCGCCACGCGGCTGATCGCGCGCGAGGACTTCGCGCTGAACCTGCGCATGCAGTGCGCGCCGCAATCGGCCGGCGGCCCCTGCTGGCTCGACCTGGAAGCACGCTGGCTGCCGGGACCCGGCCACTACCTGTGCGTGCTGCACGACGTGACCGACAGSCACCGCGCCGAGTTGTCGGCGCGCGCCCGGGCCGACCAGTTCCAGCTGCTGGCCGACAACGTGCCGGTGCTGATCGCCTACTACCAGGCCAGCACGCTGCGCTGCCTGTTCGCGAACAAGCAATATGCGCAGACCTTCGGCTGGGACGAGCAGTCGATCGTCGGCCACACCGTCGCCGAGATCATCGGCGAGCCGGCCGCGCGGCTGATCCAGCCGCAGGTCGACCAGGTGCTGCGCGAGCGGCGCAGCGCGTCCTACGAGCGCGAGCTGATCGGCGCCGACGGCCAGCGCCGCTGGATCGAGGTGAACCTGGTGCCGCACGTGGTCAACGACGGCGATGCGACCGCCACCTTCGTGCTGATCTCCGACATCACGAAGCACCGCCTCGCCGAGCAGTCGGTGCRCGAATCGGAAGAGCGCCTCGCGAAGTTCATGCAGGCGAGCGCCGAGGGCATCGTGTTCCACAAGGATGGCGTGATCACCGACGCCAACCCGCCGGCGCTCGCGCTGATCGGCTACACGCTAGAGGAACTGAAGGGCCGCCAGACGCTGGAGTTCATCGCGCCCGACCAGCTCGCGCGCGCCGCCGCGACGCAATCGGCCGGTGCCGAGATCACCTACGAGAGCGTCGCGCTGCACAAGGATGGCCGCCGCCTGCCGGTGGAATTCACCGTGCGCACGATGCTGCGCAACGGCGAGCGCATGCGCATGACGCTGGTGCGCGACCTGCGCGACCGGCAGGCGGCGCAGGAGCGCATCCACCACCTGGCGCACCACGACGCGCTGACGCAGCTGCCGAACCGGATGAGCTTCATGGAGACGCTGGAGCACCGCATCACCGGCGCGCGCACCAGCGACTCGCAGCTCGCGCTGCTGTTCATCGACCTCGACCATTTCAAGCGCGTCAACGACTCGCTGGGCCACCTGATCGGCGACACGCTGCTGCAGACGGTCGCGCAGCGCATCATCCAGAGCCTGCGCTCGACCGACCTGGTGGCGCGCTTCGGCGGCGACGAGTTCATCGTGCTGCTGCCGGGCGTGCTGCAGCGCGCCGACGTCGAGGAGGCGACGCAGAAGCTGCTGGCGGCGATCGAGGTGCCGGTGAATGCCGACGGGCGGCTGATCTCGGTGACGCCGTCGGTGGGCATCTCGATGTTCCCGCACGACGGCCAGACGGCCGACGAGCTGATCAAGAACGCCGACACCGCGATGTACCTCGCGAAGGCGCGCGGCCGCGCGAACTACCAGTTCTTCACGCCGGCGATGGCGCGCTCCGCCTATGCCGCGCTGGTGATGGAGAGCCAGCTGACGCAGGCGCTGGAGCGCAGCGAGTTCATGCTGCATTTCCAGCCGCAGGTGCGTGCGCACGATGGCGTGCTGGTCGGCGTCGAGGCGCTGATCCGCTGGAACCACCCGGAGCGCGGGCTGCTGATGCCCGACCATTTCATTCCGCTGGCCGAGCAGCAGCGGCAGATGCTGCCGATCGGCCAGTGGGTGCTGCGCGACGCGCTGCGCTGCGCGCGGCGCTGGCACGAAGCCGGCATCAGCAGCGTGCCGGTGGCGGTGAACCTGTCGAGCGTGCAGTTCCAGACGGTGGGCTTCATCCAGATGATCGCCGACATGCTGCGCGAGGAAGGCGTGCCCGGCGAATTCCTCGAGCTCGAGCTGACCGAGCGCATGCTGATGGACGACCTCGGCGAGGTGAAGGCGCGGCTCGGCGAGCTGAAGGCGATGGGCATCCGGATCTCGGTCGACGACTTCGGCACCGGCTACTCGTCGCTCGGCCACCTGAAGGAGCTGCCGATCGACAAGATGAAGATCGACCGCTCGTTCGTGAAGGACCTGCCGGACGAGCACGACTCGGCGGCGATCGCGCGCGCCATCGTGCAGCTGGCGCGCA
>NZ_JBFUFP010000247.1:0-6293 GCF_056403375.1 Rhizobacter sp. P2_H2 | reverse complement strand
GCTTCGAACCCCGCAGCGCGACCGCCGCGGCGGGCAGCGCACTGGCCGCGACCCGCACGCCGCACGCGCTGCTCGGCGGCGTGCTCGCGAGCCCGCTGCCGATCTTCCAGGCGACGATCGGCCTCGGCGACCAGCCGTGGCTCGTCGACCACCGCATCTTCGATTTCACGCTGTTCCCGGCGACCGGCTTCCTGGAGCTGATGCAGGCCGCCGCGCGCGAGGTCGGCGGTGGCGACGATGTGCGGCTGCAGGACCTCGCGATCCGCGAAGGCCTGGTGCTGCCGGAGCAGGGCGGCGTGACGCTGCAGGTGGTCGTGACGCCGGCCGACGCGGTCGCGCCCGATGCGCAGACGGTGCAGGTGTTCAGTCGTGCCGGCGATGACGCCGCGTGGCGCCTGCATGCGAGCGCCACGCTGCTGCCGGGCCGCGGCGACGCGCCGGCGGTCGGCGAGGCGTGGCGGCTGGCCGGTGCGCCGACGCAGCCGGTCGAGCCCTACTACGACAAGCTCGCCGCGCAGGGTGCGCACTACGGGCCGGCGTTCCGCGGCATCACGTCGATCGCGCGCGACGGCACGCAGGTGCTCGGCCGCGTGCAGTTGCCGCCCGGGCTGCCGACCACGGGCCTGGTGCTGCATCCGGCCTTGCTCGATGCCTGCCTGCAGCTGATCGGCCTCGGCCTGCCGTGGGCGGATGACCCGCTCGGCAGCGATGACATCTGCGTGCCGGTCGGCCTGGCCGGCTACCGCGTGTTCAGCAGTGGCGTGGCGCAGGCCTGGTGCCAGGTGCGCGTCGAACCCGCCGGCCGCGACGCCGACGTGCTGCGTGCCGACCTGACGCTGCTCGACGACGACGGCCGCGTGCTGGCCGAGCTGTCCGGGCTGGAGCTGCGCCGCATCACGCACGAGGCGCTGCAGCGGGTGGCCGGCCTGCCGGCTGCGAGTGCGGTGCCGGACTGGGCGTTCGAGACCGAATGGCGGGCCACCCCGCTGACCGCGGCGCCCGCCGATGCACCCGGCCGCTGGCTGATCCTCGCCGACCGCACCGGCGTCGGCGCCGGCCTCGCGACACGGCTGAAGGCCGAGGGTGCCGGCGTCGCGCTGGTCTACCGCGGCGACGGATTTGCGGCGCTCGCCGAAGGCTGGCAGGTCGATGCGGCCGACAGCGCGCAGATCCGCCGCGCGATCGACGAGGCCGCGCAAGCCGACGCCCGCCCGCTGCAGGGCGTCGTCGTGCTGTGGGCGCTGGTGCCGCCGGTCGCGCAGACGCTGGAGGCGATGGAGAACGCGCAGGCCCTGCTGCTCGGCAACCTGCTGCACGCCGCGCAGGCGCTCGGCGATTCGAGCGCGCGGCGCTGGCTCGTCACGCGCGGCGCACAACCGGTGCAGGGCTCGGTGCCCGACCTGGTGCAGGCCACCGTCTGGGGCCTGGGCGGCGTCGTCGCGTCCGAAGCACCGCTCGCGCGCTGCGTGCGCATCGACCTCGACCCGGTCGTGCGTGCCGACGAAGCCGAGCTGCTGTTCTCAAGCCTCTGGCAGGCCGATGCCGAAGACCGCGTCGCGCTGCGCGACGGCACGCGCCTGGCCGCGCGCCTGGTGCCCGGCGTCTTCGTGCCCGACGACCAGCCGCTGCGGCTCGAGATCACCGAGCGCGGCTCGCTCGAGAACCTGGCGCTGCAGCCGGTGCCGCGCGAGGCGCCTGGCGCCGGCCAGGTCGAGATCCGCGTGTTCGCGACCGGCCTGAACTTCCGCGACGTGCTGAACGCGCTCGGCATGTACCCCGGCGACCCCGGCCCGCTCGGCAACGAATGTGCCGGCGTGATCACCGCGGTCGGCACCGGCGTCGATGACCTGAAGGTCGGCGACGAGGTGATCGCGATGGTCGACCGCAGCTTCGCGACCTGGGTGCTCGCGCCGGCGTCGCTGACGGTGCTGAAGCCGCCGCAGATGAGCTTTGCCGAGGCGGCGACCATTCCCGTGACCTTCCTGACCGCCGAGTACGCGCTGAAGCACCTGGCCGGCCTCAAGAAGGGCGACCGCGTGCTGCTGCATGCGGTGACCGGCGGCGTCGGCATGGCGGCCGCGCAGCTCGCGAAGCGCGCCGGTGCCGAGATCTTCGGCACCGCCGGCAGCCCGGCCAAGCGGGCGCTCGCGCAGCGGCTGGGCGTGCAGCACGTGGCCGATTCGCGCTCGCTGAGCTTCGTCGACGACATCCGGCGCGACACCTCGGGCGAGGGCGTCGACATCGTGCTGAACTCCTTGGCCGGCGATTTCATCCCGGCAAGCCTCGGCCTGCTGAAGCCGGGCGGCCACTTCATCGAGATCGGCAAGACCGGCATCTGGGACGCCGCACGCGTCGCCGACGAGTTCCCCGGCCGCCACTACCACCCGCTGTACCTCGGCGAGATCGCCGCGGCGCGCCCGCTGTTCGTGCGCGAGATGCTGCAGGAGCTGCTGGCCGATTTCGCGACCGGCGTGCTGCAGCCGCTGCCGCAGAGGCTGTACCCGATCGAGCGCGCCGAGGAGGCGTTCCGCTACATGGGCCAGGGGCACCACATCGGCAAGATCGTCGTCACGCAGCACCGTGCGCCGCCGGTGCGGCCGGATGCGAGCTACCTGGTGAGCGGCGGGCTGAGCGGCCTGGGCCTCGTCAGCGCGCAGTGGCTGGCCGCCGAGGGCGCGCGCCACCTGGTGCTGGTCGGCCGGCGCGCGCCGTCACCCGAGACGCAGGCGGCGATCGATGCGCTGCAGGCCGGGGGCGTGCAGGTGCTGGTCGCGCAGGCCGACGTGGCCGACACCGGGCAGATGACGCGCCTCGTCACGCAGATCGCGGCGCAGATGCCGCGGCTGCGTGGCGTGATCCATGCAGCCGGCCTGGTCGACGACGGCATGCTGGCCGAGCAGGACATGCGCCGCTTCGCCCGCGTGATGGCGCCCAAGGTGCGCGGCACCTGGAACCTGCACGAACTCACCGCGAACCTCGCGCTCGATTTCTTCATCGGCTTCTCGTCGGGCGCCGCGCTGCTCGGCTCGCCGGGGCAGAGCAACTACGCGGCGGCGAACTCGTTCGTCGATGCGCTGGCCCACCTGCGCCGCTCGCGCGGCCAGCACGCGCTGAGCATCGACTGGGGCAGCTGGTCGCAGGTCGGCATGGCGGCGGGCATCGGCGAGCAGCATCGCCGGCGCTGGGCCGCGATGGGGCTGGGGATGATCGCGCCGCACGACGGCGTCGCGATGATGAAGCAGATGCTCGCAGCGGCCCGCGCGCCGCAGATGGCGGCGATGCCGCTGGTGCGCGCGCGGCTGCCGCGCAACCTCGGGCCGTTCTTCAGCGAGCTGGTGCAGGCGGCGCCGGCGCGGGCCGCGGCGCCGGCCGGCGGGGCGCCGCAGGTCGACATCCTCGCGCAGCTGACGCAGGCACCGGCCGAGGACCGGCTCGCGCTGCTGGTGGGCTTCCTGTCGGAGCAGATCGTGCGCGTGCTCGCCCTGCCGGCCTCGCACCAGGTCGACCCGCAGCGCTCGCTGATGGAGATGGGCATGGATTCGCTGATGGCGATGGAGCTGCGCAACCGCATCCAGACGGCGTTGAAGGCGAAGGTCGCGGTGGCGGCATTGCTGAAGGGGCCCAGCATTGCGCAGCTGGCGGCTTCGGTGCTGGCGGAGACGTCGCTGGCGGCCGCGCCGGCGCAGACGCCGCAGGCGGCGTTCGAAGAGGGCTCGCTGTGAGTCGCCCGAAACGCGCACCTCCTCCGTCGGCCCGCGCGGCGCTGGGTTTCGCGTTCGCGTTCTCTGCCGTCTGGGCCCTGCTCGAACTGATCGCCTCGCGCCTGCAGGGCGGCTACGACGTGCTGCAGATCGAGGGCTGCCGCTTCGCGGTGCAGCTCGCGCTGATGGGGGTGGTGTGGGGCTGGCGAAGCAAGACGCCGCTGTGGCGCACCCGCCGCCCGCTGGCTCAGCTGGTGCGGTCTGCGCTGATGCTGGCGATCCCGCTGTCGTTCGGCGTCGCGGTGCTGCAGGGTGCGTCGCCGCACCTCGCGATGACCGGGCTGTGGGTGGCGCCGGTGTTCGCGCTGGTGCTGGCACGCGGCTGGCTGCTGTCGAAGGCGCCGCTGTTCGTCTGGATCGCCACCGCCGCGGGCCTGTGCGCGACGGTCGCGATGCTGGAGCCGGCGCGCCCGACCACCTTGCAGGCCTCGGTGGTGCCGCTGCTGATGGGCCTTGCCTTCGCGGCCTACCTGGCGCTGACGCGTTCGCTGCGCCATGAGCCCGTCATGACCAACCTGTTCTACGTCGGCCTCGGCGGCCTGCTCGGCGTGCTGCCGTTCCTGCCGGGCGTGTGGGTGATGCCCACGCTGCATGACGCGCTGGTGTTCGCGGCGCTCGGCGTGTTCGGCTTCGTCGCGCTGTGGCTGCTGGAGCATGCGTTGCGCCGTTCGCCGCTGCCGTGGATCGCGCCGGCGCTGTATGTGCACGTGGCCTGCCTGACGGGGGTGTCGCTGGCGGTGCGCGGGCACCTGCCGTCGCTGCGCATCGCGCTCGKGCTGGCACTGGTCGGCGGCATCGCGTTCGCGCTGTGGCGTGCGGCAGCGGCGCGCGACCTGCCGGCACGCCGCGCACCGATGACCGGCCCGATGGCGCTCGAATCGGCGAGCGGCCCGGTGCCGCTCGATGACGACACGAGGCATTGACGATGCACCTCGCGCTGCCCGCCTTCGCCTCCTCTCTCGTCCGGCGCGACCCCGGCCGCAGCGCGATGCTGCTGCTCGCGTTGTTCGCGGCGGCGTGGGCCTTCGTCGAAGGCGTGTTCGGCGCGCGGCTGCAAGGGCACTACTCGCTGATGCAGGTGGTGTGGTGCCGCTATGCGGTGCACCTGGCCTGCCTGCTGCTGGTGGTCGGCTGGCGCGCACCATCGCGGCTGTGGCGCACGCGGCGCGTCGGCTTCCAGCTGTCGCGCTCGGTGCTGATGCTGGTGATGCCGGCGAGCTTCGCGCTGTCGCTCGCGGCCGGCGACCGGGCGGGCACGGTGTGGGCGCTGTTCTGGGTCGCGCCGCTGATGATCCTCGGCCTCGCGCGTGTCGCGCTGGGCGAGCGCGTGCCGCGCTGGGTGTGGGCGGTGGCGGCGATCGGCAGCGGCGTCGCCGCGGTGATGGCCGAGCCGTCGCTGCCGCATTCGCTCGCCGGCGCGGTGCTGCCGTTCGTGATGGCGCTGTCGTTCAGCGTCTACGTCGTGATGACGCGCTCGCTGCGCGACGAGCCGGTGCAGGCCAACCTGTTCTTCACCGCGCTCGGCGTGTTCGCGCTGCTGACGCCGCTGATGCCCTTCGTGTGGGTGATGCCGAACCTGCACGATGCAATGCTGCTGGCCGGCATCGGCGCGGTCGGCCTGCTCGCGCTGTGGGCGCTGGACCGGGCCTGCGAGCGCGCGCCGGTCGCGCAGGTGGCGCCGACGCTGCACGTGCACCTGCTGTGCATGGCGCTGGTGGAATGGGGCGCCGCGGGCGAAGCCTTCTCGCACCGCGACATGCTCGGCGCGGTGTGGATCGGGCTGGCGCTGCTGGCACTCTGGTTGTGGCAACCCTCTGCTGAAAGGACCGTCCCCTCGTGACTCCCGTGACCGACCTGCTGTCCGCCCTGGCCGCGCAAGGCGTGGTGCTGTGGTTCGAAGGGAACCGGCTGCGCTTCCGTGCGCCGCAGGGGGCGCTGTCGGCCGAGCTGCGGGCGCAGATCGGTGCGCGGCGCGACGAGGTGCTGGCGGCCTTGCGCGCGCAGGCGGCGGCGCAGCCGCGCAGCGCGCCACTGTCGCACCCGCAGCAGGCGCTGTGGTTCGTCCACCAGGAGCAGCCCGACAGCGCGGCCTACAACGTGTTGTTCGCGCTGCGCGTGCTGTCGCCGGTCGACGAGGCGGCGCTGCGCCAGGCACTGCAGGCGCTGGTCGACCGCCATGCGGTGTTGCGCACCACGTACGAGGTGATCGACGGCTTGCCGCGCCAGTGCATTGCCGGCACCGGAACGGCGGTGCTCGAGGTGCACGACGTGGCCGGCCTCGACGACGCAGCCCTGCACCGGCTCATCGACGCCGACGCCCGCCGCCCGTTCGACCTGGCGCACGGCCCGGTGATGCGCACGGCGCTGTACCGCCGCGCCCCCGGCGACCAGGTGCTGCTGCTGGCGATGCACCACATCGCGATCGACGGCTGGTCGCTGCTGATCCTGCTGGAGGAGCTGCGCGCGCTGCTGGCCGAGGCCGGCGGCGGTGCCCCGGCCGGCCTGCCGCGCGTCGAGCGGCAGTACGCCGAC
>NZ_JBFUFP010000246.1:0-6298 GCF_056403375.1 Rhizobacter sp. P2_H2 | reverse complement strand
AACAGGCTGGGCGTGCCGCCGCCGATGAAGATGCTGTGCACGCGGCGGCCCCACACGAACGGCAGCGCCGCCTCGAGGTCGGCCCGCAGTGCGTCGAGGTAGCGCGCCTCGGGCAGCTCACCGGCCTTCTCGTGCGAGTTGAAATCGCAGTACGGGCACTTGCGCAGGCACCACGGCAGGTGCACGTACAGCGACAGCGGCGGCAGTGCGGCAAGTTGCAGCGTGCCGGGGCGCATGTAGCGGGCCACCATGTCACCGGCCGACTCGCCGGGCGTGGCCGGTGACGGGCCGATCGGGATCACGTCAGCCAAGGTGCCAGACCTCGCGCATCAGGGCCAACATCTGCTGGGCCGCCATCGCACGGTGGCTCACGCGATTCTTCTCGTCGGCGCTGAGCTGCGCCACCGAGCGCCCGAGCGCCGGGATGAACATCAGCGGGTCGTAGCCGAAGCCGCCCTCGCCGGCGCGCTCGCGCAGCAGCTCGCCGTTCCAGCGGCCGAAGGCGATCAGCGGCTCGGGGTCGTCGGCCGAGCGCACCGCCACCAGCGCGCTGACGAAGCGGGCGCGGCGGTCGCCGTGCCCCTGCATGCGGTCGAGCAGCACGCGGTTGTTGTCGTCATCGCTCTTCGGCTGGCCGAACAGCGTCGCGTAGCGCGCCGACAGCACGCCCGGCGCGCCCTTCAGCGCATCGACGCACAAGCCGGAATCGTCGGCGATCGCCGCGGCACCGGCAGCGCGCGCGGCATGCCGGGCCTTGGTCAGCGCGTTCTCGACGAAGGTGAGGTACGGCTCCTCGGCCTCGGGAATGCCGAGCGAGCCCTGCGTGACCAGCTCGATGGACAACGGCGCGAACAGCGCCTGCAGCTCGCCGAGCTTCTTCTGATTGTTCGACGCGAGCACCAACCGCATCACGGCAACCCTCGCGCTCAGCCCGCCAGCGCGGCCCGCTGCGCGGCCACCAGTTCGCGGATGCCCTTGTCGGCCAGCGCCAGCAGCGCGCCCATCTCGTCGCGCGAGAAGGCCGCGCCCTCGGCCGTGCCCTGCACCTCGACGAAGCCGCCGGCGGCGGTCATCACGACGTTCATGTCGGTGTCGCAGCCCGCATCCTCGACGTACTCCAGGTCGAGCAGCGGCGTGCCGTCGACGATGCCCACCGAGATCGCCGCCACCGCATCGCGTATCGGCGATTCGGTGATCAGCCCCTTGCGCTGCAGCCAGCTGACGGCGTCTTGCGCCGCCACCCAGGCGCCGGTGATCGCCGCGGTGCGMGTGCCGCCGTCGGCCTGGATCACGTCGCAGTCGAGGTGGATGCTGCGCTCGCCCAGCTTCTTCAGGTCGAACACGCAGCGCAGCGAGCGGCCGATCAGGCGCTGGATCTCCTGCGTGCGCCCGCTCTGCTTGCCGCGCGCCGCCTCGCGGTCGCCGCGGGTGTGCGTGGCGCGCGGCAGCATGCCGTATTCGGCGGTCACCCAGCCCTCGCCGCTGCCGCGCTTGTGCGGCGGCACCTTCTCTTCGACCGACGCGGTGCACAGCACCTGGGTGTCGCCGAACGAGACCAGCACCGAACCTTCGGCGTGCTTCGTGAAATGGCGGCGGATGCTGACGGGGCGCAGCGCATCAGCGGCGCGACCTTGGGTGCGGATGAAGCTCATGGGGTGTGCAGGCGATGAAGGTGGTGTCGTGAAAGACAAAGTCCGCATCGCGACGGGCGCGAGCGGACTCGGAAGGTCATGGGGGCGAAGCTTACGCCGGGACGGGCCCGGCGTGCCGTCAGGGCTTTTTCTGCGACGAGCGGCGGATCGCCTCGTTGATTTCCTTGATCGAGCGCTCGATTTCGGCATCGTCGAGCTCGTCGGGGGCCTCCTGGCCCAGCACGCTCGCCTGGATCGTCGACGCGAAGACTTCCTCGCCCAGCGTGTCGGTGGAGATGCCGCCGTTGCTGTCGTTGTCTTCGGCCGATTCCCATTCGACGGCCAGCACCGTCACGTTGTCGCTCTTCGCGCCGCCGTTGCGCAGCGCCTGCTCGACCAGCTCGGGCACCGCATCGGCCAGCGTGTTGCGCGCCAGCTGCTCGGTGATCACCGCATCGCTGACGGTGCCCCACAGGCCGTCGGAGCACAGCAGCAGGCGGTCGCCGCTTTGCAGCACCAGCGGGCCGACGGTATCGACCACCGGCTTGCCCGGGCTGCCCAGGCAGGTGAACAGCACGTTGCGGTTGAAGCGCTCGCCCATCGGCACGACGTGGCTCAGCGTTTCCTGCAGTTCGGAGTACGAGTGGTCGCGGGTGCGGGCGACCAGCTTGTCGCCGCGCACCAGGTACAGCCGCGAATCGCCGCAGTGCGCCCAGTACGCGTTGTTGCCCTGCAGCACGCAGGCGACGACAGTGGTGCGCGGCGTATCGATCAGCGCCTTCTGCGTGGCATAGCGCAGCAGCTGGTGGTGGCCGGCGATGATGGCCTCGTGCAGGAAGCGCATCGGCTCCTTCAGCGTGGGCTTGGCATCGCGCTGGTACATCGCGGCGAGCGTCTGCAGCGCGAGCTGCGAGGCGACCTCGCCTTCGGGGTGGCCGCCCATGCCGTCAGCGAGCGCGAACAGCCCCGAATCCCGCGTGTAGCAATAGCCCATGCGGTCTTCGTTCTTCTCGCGGCCGCCTTTTCGGCTGACCTGGTACACGGTGAATCGCATGCCCTCAGCCCTTCGCGCCGGTCGTGAGGTTCTCGAGCTGCAGCTTCAGCCGTTCACTGAAGCTGAGCTTGGTATAGCGACGCTCGGTCTCGCGCGCCAGTTCCTTCTGAAGGGCAAAAACGCTTTGCGGGCGCGACAAGGGATCCAGCGACATGCACCACTCGGTTACTTCAATGAGGTTGTCGGAATAGACGTTGCGCAGCCGCGAGAGCGACAGCGCGAGGCGGTCTTTCTCGATGCGTTGCGGGGAATCGTTGGGCGGATAGCCCTGCATGCAGGCGTAGATGCAGGCGCCGATCGCGTAGATGTCGGTCCAGGGGCCGAGCGTGCCGTCGCGGCGGTACATCTCGGGCGCGGCGAAGCCGGGCGTGTACATCGGGCGGATGAAGTTGCCTTCCTTGCTCAGCACCTCGCGCGCCGCGCCGAAGTCGAGCAGCACCGCCTTGTTCTCGTTCGTGATGAAGATGTTGGCCGGCTTGATGTCCAGGTGCAGCATCTTGTGCTGGTGCACGATGCGCAAGCCGCGCAGGATCTCGTCGAACAGGCTGCGGATGGTGGACTCGCGGAACACCTTGTCGCGCTTCAGGTCGCGCGCGGTGACGATGAAATCCTGCAGGGTGTCGCCCTGCAGGTAGTTCATCACCATGTAGACGGTTTCGTTCTCGCGGAAGAAGTTCAGCACGCTGACCACGCTCGGGTGGCTGATCTGCGCGAGCGAACGGCCTTCTTCGAAGAAGCTCTTGAGCCCCAGGCGGTACAGCGGCTGCTTCTCGGGCTTGACGCGCGGCGTCAGTTCGCCGGGCGCGCGCTCGGCCAGCGAGGACGGCAGGTATTCCTTGACGGCCACCAGGTGCCGGTCGGAATCTTCGGCCAGGTAGACGACCCCAAAGCCCCCGGCTGCCAGCTTCTTGATGACCTGGTAGCCACCGACGACCGTGCCCGACGGCAACGGAGCGGGTTTTGGCTTTGACATAATCGGATTTTGCAATGCGATAAATTGAATGCCAGTCTACAGCATGACCGGGTACGCAAGCGCCACCTCCGGGGCGCAAACCGCCACAGATAGCACGGTGGCGGCAGATGCTTCCGCCCCCCGGTCGCCGGCGGCGACCGCGTCCAGCGTGATGGTGGAACTGCGTTCCGTCAACAACCGCTTCCTCGACCTGAGCCTGCGCCTGCCGGACGAGTTCCGCTCGCTGGAGCCGGTGTTGCGCGACCTGATCACCAAGCGCTTCCGGCGCGGCAAGGTCGAATTGCGCTTGAACACCCATCGGGAAAACGAATCGGCCTGGCCGACGCCCCAGCCGGACCAGCTGAACCGCCTGAGCCGCATCGAGAACACCGTGCAGAGCTGGTTGCCGAAGGCGCAGCCGCTGTCGGTGCACGAGGTCTTGCAGTGGTGCAAGACGGGCTCGGCGGCCGAGCACCTGGACGAAGCGGCGCTGGATGCCGCGCGGCGCTGCATCGACGGCCTGGCCGAAGCGCGCGAGCGCGAGGGCGAGAAGCTGGTGGCGGTGCTGATGGAGCGCGTGAAGCGCCTGCGCGAACTGGCGACGCAGGCCGAGCCGCTGGTGCCGGCCGCGGTGCAGCGCCAGCAGCAGCGTTTCGTCGAGCGCTGGCAGGAGGCGCTGGACGTGACCGGCGCGGCACAGAGCATCGCCCGCGAGGCCTTGCAGGACCGTGCGCTGAACGAGGCGGCGGCCTATGCGATCCGCATCGACGTGGCCGAGGAGCTGGCCCGCCTGCGCGCCCACCTGGAAGAGATCGCCCGCCTGCTGAAGGCCGGCGGCGAGGTCGGCAAGCGGCTCGACTTCCTGATCCAGGAGCTGCTGCGCGAGGCCAACACGCTGGGCTCGAAGGCCTCGACGCTGGAGCTGACCAACATCTCGGTGGAGATGAAGGTCGCGATCGAGCAGTTGCGGGAGCAGGTGCAGAACCTCGAGTAAGGTTCGCCAGCCTTGTGTCGAGTCCCCGGGCACACGCGTAGCGAACATGCCCGGCGAGCACGTTCGTCACGACTCCTTCAAGACAGAGAGGTTTACATGCCCCAGACCGTTTGCATTCGACGTGTGGTGCTGCGCAACTACAAGAGCATCGGACATTGCGATGTGCGCCTGCATCCTCTGACTTACCTGGTCGGTCATAACGGCGCCGGGAAAAGCAACTTTCTGGACGCGCTGCACTTTGTTCGAGACGCCCTGGCTGGATCCTTGGACAGCGCCATCAACGAGCGTGGCGGCTTGAACGAAGTGCGCCGCCGCTCCAGTGGTCATCCGACGCATTTCGGCATTCGGCTTGAGTTTCGCCTGCGAGATGGTCGCGAGGGACGATATGCCTTCGACATCGGCGCGATGGCAAGCGGCAGCTATGAGGTGCAGCATGAAGAGTGCGTCATCACCGGGATCGGGAAAGGCCCCTTCTTTCGGATGTCCAAAGGTCAGCTGCGCGACAGCAGCGAATCCACCTTCCCAGCCGTGACGGCGGACCGACTCGCCTTGGTAGCTGCATCGGGCTTCACGGCATTCAGGCCTGTATTCGATGCGTTGACAGCGATGGGTTTTTACAACCTGAATCCCAAGCTGATGCGGGAACTCCAAAAGCCGCAGGATGGTCGCCTGCTCAAGCCCGTTGGCGAGAACATCGCCAGTGTGATCGGCCATCTGGAGCGCGTCGCGCCCGATCGTGTGAAGACCATCGAAGAGTATCTTCAGTCGGTGGTTCCAATGGTGCATGGCATGGAGCGCAAGTCCATCGGACCCATGGAAACGCTGGAGTTTCGACAGGAAATGGCCGGCGCCAAGCACCCTTGGAAGTTTCTGGCGCAGAACATGTCCGATGGCACGCTGCGAGCGCTTGGCGTGATGACCGCCTTGCTGCAAAGCAACGTCGACTACTCCCCGACGCTGATCGGTATCGAAGAGCCTGAAACTGCGCTGCATCCAGCGGCCAGCGCTGCCCTGCGCGAGGTGCTGGTTCATGCCTCCAACCAAACACAAGTTCTGGTGACCAGTCACAGTCCCGACCTGCTGGATGACCGCGGCATCGATGCCGATTCGATCATCTCCGTCATCTCGGAAGGCGGAGAAACAAAAATTGCGCCGTTGGACGAAGCCTCTCGCCAAGTGTTGCGCAATCACCTGTTTTCCGCCGGTGAGCTGCTGCGCATGAACCAGCTCGCACCTGACCGCGACATCATCGCGCAGCAGAGCGCGAGCCAGACAGACTTGTTCGGTGAGGCCCGGCTGTGATCTCGATCGCATCGATCGTGGAAGGAGACGGAGAGGTCTCCGCATTGCCAATCCTGTTGCRTAGACTGGCTTCGGAACGAGATCCCGCCGCGTTGGTCAACCTGCTGCAACCCATTCGAGTTCGACGCGACAAATTCCTGAACAAGGATGATGAATTCCGCAGGCAACTGCTTCTTGCCGCAGCCAAGAGTGGTCACGACGGATGGGTTCTGATCGTGCTGGATGCCGATGACGATTGCCCGGCAAGCCTGGGTCGGGAAATCTACCAACGGGCGCAACAACATATCCCGCATCAGCGTTTGTCGGTTGTGCTGGCGAATCGGGAGTTCGAAGCCTGGTTCATCGCTGCGGCTCCCTCCTTGCAA
>NZ_JBFUFP010000245.1:0-6305 GCF_056403375.1 Rhizobacter sp. P2_H2 | reverse complement strand
CCCCTGCGCTGACTGGTTTCATGGCCCGTCGCCCAAACTCCCGCCACTCACTTCGTTCGTTGTGGTCAAACAGTGGGCGACAGTCAGTTCACGAAGCGTGCTGCGCACGCGGGCCATGAAACCAGCCAGCTCCGGCGACCCGTCTTTATTGGCGCTCCACAGACTCCCCGCACGCGCCTTGTGCCACCGCCCTGCCTTTGGGTAGGTGACAAGCGAACAAGTGGGGGTTGATGCCCGGGCTGTCGCCCGAGCTGCGCGCATCGAGCTACTGGTTCGGCAAAGGCGCGGGTGGGGGATGTGGGGAGCGCCAATCAGGACGGGGCGCCGGAGCTGTGCAGTTTGAAGGCCCGCGCGCGCCAGCGCGCTTCGTGCACTGACTGTCGCCCACTGTTTGACCACAACGAACGAAGTGAGTGGAGGGAGTTTGGGCGACGGGCCTTCAAACTGCACAGCGCAGGGGAGTCGACGCGCCCCGCGCGGCGACCGCACCGGCCGGCGAGCCCCACATCCCCCACCCGCGCCTTTGTTCGCGCCGATGCCGTCAGTCCGGCGGTCACCGACTCGCTACCAAGGCGTCACGGGCGGCACCTCGCACGGCCCCGGCATGTCGATGGTCTTGAAGTCCGACGGCCCGACGATCTCGATGTACTCCATGTCGGGCGAGTAGTCGAACAGGTAGTGCACGATGCCAGGGCGCTGGTGCACGCAGTCGCCGGCCGAGACCAGCGTCTCCTGGTCCTCGTACATGAACTTCGCCCACCCCTTGGTCATGATGACGATGTGGAACTCCGCCTCATGACGGTGCCAGCCGGTGCCCTTTTCGGGTGCCATGTTGGCCTTGACCAGCTGCGCCAGCACCCGGCCCCGGGTGGCTTCCTCGACGCCGAGGTCGCGGTACAGGAAGAAATCCCGCAGCCCGTCGCTGCGCCAGGCGGTGTCGCCCGGCTTCACGTGTGAGAACTTCGTGGTGGCGCTGTCCAGCATCGCGAACCTCCAGCGTTCAAACGGTGCCCGGCGGCATGCATGAAGCGTTCCACGCCGGGAGTTAAAGTCTCGCGCGACGACAGGGGAACACCATGACGAAATCAGCGATCGGGCTGCTGGTGCTGGGCTGCATGGCCGGCTGCGCCAACTACGAACCGCCCAAGGCCTGGGAAAAAGGCCATCTCGCGAAGCCCGAGATGACGATGGGCGGCGATGCGCTGGAGCAGCGCTTCGAGCAGCACATCTACACCAGCAAGGAAAACGCGTCCGGTGGCTACGGCGTCGGTGGTGGAGGCTGCGGATGCAACTGACCGCCCCCTTCGGCACCCTGGTGCTCGCCGCGTTGGCCTTGCCCGGCGTCTGGCATTCGTCAGCGCGGGCCGAGAACGCCCCCGAGCAAGGCCTCATCGGCCTACGCTTCCTGAACTACCAGGACTCGCAACCCGGCTGGAAACGCATCACGGTGAACTCGCCATCGTTCCTGCTCGTCGCGCCGCTCGGCCGCGACTGGGGCCTCGAGGCGACGGCCACCGTCGACCACGTGTCGGGCGCGACGCCGCGCTACCACAGCAGCGTGTCCGGCGCGTCGACGATGGACGACGAGCGCAAGGCCGGCGACCTGAAGGTGACGCGCTATTTCCAGCGCTCGTCGCTGTCGCTGGGCGGCGCCTACTCGACCGAGCACGACTACCTGTCGCGCGCGTTCTCGGTGGCCGGCACGCTGTCGAGCGACGACAACAACACCACCTGGAATGCCGGCTTCGGCCATGCCGGCGACAAGATCGACCCGACCGCGGGCGGCGAGACCGGCAACATCCGCGACGAGCGCAAGCGCACCAACGACTTCATCGTCGGCGTCACGCAGGCCGTCACCGGCGACGACCTGGTGCAGGCCAACCTGACGCACAGCCGCAGCACCGGCTACCTGAACGATCCGTACAAGGCGCTCGATGCGCGCCCCAGCGAGCGCCGCCAGACCGCGCTGCTGCTGCGCTGGAACCACCACTTCGCCGGCGACGGCTCCACGTTGCGCACCAGCTACCGCGCCTACAACGACAGCTGGCAGGTGAAGGCGAGCACGCTGCAGCTCGAATGGTTCAAGCCGGTCGGCGGCGGCGTGAGTCTCGCGCCGCTGCTGCGCTACTACACGCAGAGCGCCGCGTCGTTCTACACCGATCCGGTGTACGACACGACGCTCGGCGCGCCGTTCCCGGTTGGCTGGGATGCCACCGCGTACAACTCGCCGGACCAGCGCCTGTCGGCCTTCGGCGCGTTCACGCTGGGGCTGAAGCTGCAATGGGCAGTCGATGCGCTGTGGACCTTCGACCTGAAAGGCGAGGCCTACCAGCAGCGCGGCGAGTGGCGCGCCGGCGGCGAGGGCTCGCAGGGCCTGGAGCCGTTCAAGGCGCGCATGCTGCAGGTCGGCATCAGCCGCAAGTTCTAGCGTGACGACCGTGTCCCACCCGATGTCGGCGCGCGCCGAGGCGCAGCCCGACGACCTCGGCTTCGGCTTCAGCGCGATGGCCTGCGAATGCGAGATCCGCATCGCCGCCCTCGGCCGCAAGAAGGCCGAGCCGCTCGCGCGCGAGGCGATCGCCGAGGTGCGACGCATCGAATCGAAGTTCTCGCGCTATCGCGAGGCGAGCGTGGTGTCGCGCATCAACGCGGCGGCGGGCAGCGGCCGGCCGGTCGAGGTCGACACGGAGACGGCCGACCTGCTCGACTTCGCCGCGCAGCTGCATGCGAGCAGCGGCGGGCTGTTCGACATCACCTCGGGCATGCTGCGCCAGGCCTGGGATTTCAAGGCGCAGCGCAAGCCCGCCGACGGGCAACTCGAGCAGCTGCTGCCGCGTGTCGGCTGGAACAGGTTGCGTTGGCTGCGGCGCGGTGCAGGGCAGGCCGGCCGCATCGAGCTGCCGATGGCCGGCATGGAGCTCGATTTCGGCGGCTTCGGCAAGGAGTACGCGGCCGATCGCGCCGCGACGCTGCTGCAGTCGCGCGGCGTGCGCCACGGCATGGTCAACCTGGGCGGCGACATCCGCCTGATCGGCCCGCGGCCCGATGGCCGGCCCTGGGTGCTCGGCGTGCAGCACCCGCGGCACGAGCGCGCGCTGATCGCCCGCATCGACCTCGGCGACGGCGCGCTCGCGACCAGCGGCGACTACGAACGCTTCTTCGAGCACGAGGGCGTGCGCTACTGCCACATCCTCGATCCGCGCAGCGGCATGCCGGTGTCGCACTGGCAGTCGGTCAGCGTGGTGGCGCCGGCCTGCCTGGCGGCCGGCGCGCTGACGACGATCGCGATGCTGCTGCAGGCGGACGCGCTGGCGTTCCTGCAGTCGCAGAACGTCGGCTACCTGGCGGTCGATGCGCAGGGGGGCATCCATCGCCATGAGCTGTGGCAGCGCGGCGAGAGCGAGGCAGCCTCGGCATGAGCGGGCTCCCTCGACGAGCCATGCTTGCGGCGGCAGGTGCCATCGCGGCGACAGCCACGCTGCCCGCGTCGGCCGCGAGCCGCTGCTTCGGCACGGTGGCCAAGGGCCGCCTCGAAGACGGCGTCGCGCTGCCGGCAGCCGGCGCCAACTTCTCTGCCTACAGCCGGCTCGGCGTGACGGCCGGCCGCACGCATGTGCATTCGACGGTGCGCGACATCGTGGTCGACGCGTATGTGCAACTCGCGGCCGTGCTGCCCGGCACGGTGTTCGTCTACGGCGAGACCGGCTGGGCCGGCGGCRGACGGATCCGCCCGCACCGCAGCCACCAGAACGGGCTGTCGGTCGACTTCTTCGTGCCGGTGCGCAACGCGGCCGGCGTGTCGGTGCCGCTGCCCACCGGTGTGACGAACAAGCTCGGCTACTCGATCCGCGCGGCGAGTGGTTGCGCGAGCACGTCGAGTTCATGAAGGGCCGCGCCTGGGTGCGGCACGACGAGCACTACCACGTCGATTTCCGGGTCGCCTGCGCGCCGCTGGCCTGACGCGCCTCAGGGCTGGGGCGACAGGTGCAGGTGGCGCAGCTGCCAGCCTGACGCCGCGCAGGTCCACACCATCGTGAACGCGAGACGGCCGGGCGAGGGCGCGGCATCTGCCGTGCCGATGCCACCCAGCCGCGTGCCGGTGACGAGCGCGGTGTCGCCGAAGCGCTGCAGCGTGAGGTCGGCGGCGCGCAGGTCGATCTGCCGGCCCGACTTGAACAAGCCCTCGAAGGCCTTGGCGTCGAGGTGCAGCAGGGCCTTCGATTCCGGCACGGTTTCGGTGAAGCCTTCGGCGGGCAGGTAGCGCGCGACGGCGGCGAGGTCCTTCGCGCTGATCTTCGCGAAGAAGTCGGCGGTGGCGTCGATCGGGTCGACGACGACGGCATCTGCCGCGGCGGCCGGGAGCGGGGCGTTGAACAGCGTCATCGCGAGCAGGATCCCGGGGAGGCGTTGGCAGGGCTTCATGCGGTGCGTGTCCCGGCGACCTCGAAACCCACGGCGCGCAGCGCGGCTTCGGCCGCCTGCTGGTCCTGCAGCGCGTTGCCGCCCGAGATGCCGATGCCGCCGACCACCCGGCCGTCGTGGACGATCGCGCAGCCGCCGCCGACCGCCACCAGCCGTGGCCGGTGTGCGAGCGGTGCGACGACCGGATCCTGGACGATGCCGTTCCACACATGGGTGCCGAGGCCGAACGAGGCGGCGGTCCAGGCCTTGTCGATCGCAACGTCGACGGTCAGGAACGCGGCGCCATCGCTGCGGTCCAGCGCCTTCAGGTGGCCGCCGGCATCGGTGATCGCGACCGTGGCGTCGATGCCGATGTCGCGGCAGGCGGCGCGCGCGGCGTCGAGCAGGCGTGCGGCGGCGTCGCGAGCGATCGACGCGGACGCGACGGTGAGGGGAATCTGCGAGTGGGGCATGGATCTTCCAGTGAGTCGTTGAGGCAGCGAGGCCCGAACTCTAGAATCGCAATCCTTGATTGATAAGACTGCGCTGGAAGTATCAATTTCAAATGAAGGTTGACAATATCGCGGACTTCGAGGTGCTGGTGCAGACCGCGCGCGGCGGCTCGCTGACGGCGGCCGCGGCGGCACTCGGCATCACGCCTGCGGCCGCCAGCGCGATGCTGAAGCGGCTGGAGACGCAGCTCGGCACGCGGCTGTTCGAGCGCTCGACGCGCGCGATGCGGCTGACCGCGCAGGGGCAGACGCTGCTCGGCTATGCGACGCGGGCGTTCGAGCTGCTGGCCGAGGGCGAATCGCAGGTCACCGAGGAGCGCGGCGCGCTGGTCGGCAGCCTGCGTGTCGCGGCGCCGTCGGACCTGACGCGCACCACCCTGCTGCCGTGGTTCAGCGAGTTCATGGCCGTGCACCCGGGCCTGCAATTGGTGCTCAGCGTCGGCGACCGGCCGAAGGATGTCGTGCGCGACGATGTGGATGTCGCGTTGCGCTACGGCACGCCGGCCGACTCCGGCCTCGTCGCGCGGCTGCTGGTGCCGTCGCGGCCGGTGCTGTGCGCGTCGCCCGACTACCTGCGCCGCCATCCCGCGCCGCAGGTGCCGCAGGACCTGCTGCAGCACAACTGCCTGACCTTCGACCGCGGCGGGCGCAACTTCCGCAGCTGGCGCTTCGGGCGGGAGGGCCAGTGGGTCGACGTGCGGGTGCGCGGCGACCGCACGGTCGACGATGCGTCGCTGGCCCGCGAATGGGCGCTGGCCGGCGCAGGCGTGCTGCTGAAATCGCAGATCGACGTCCGCAACGACCTGCTGAGCGGCGCGCTGCTGCCCTTGCTGCCCGACTGGGAGACCGAGCCCTATCCGCTGCATGCGCTGCTGCCGAGCGGGCGCTTCGTGCCGGGGCGGGTGAGGGCGCTGGTGGACTTCCTCGCGAAGAAGTTCGATTCGCTCGCGTGATGGCGTGCTTCAGGCCGCTGTCGCCCGGATCGTCAACCGAGGTGCGCCGGCCCGCATGCGGCCGATCACGGCGGCCTGGCCGAAGCCCGCGGCGTGGAAACTCGCGAGCACCTTGTCGACCGCCTCCGGCGCGCAGCTCACGAGCAGGCCGCCACTGGTCTGCGGATCGGTGAGCAGCGCCTGCTGCCACGGCTGCAGCCCGGGCGCGAGCGTCACATCGGCCCCGTAGCCCGCCCAGTTGCGAGCCGACGCGCCGGTCGCGATGCCGCTGCGCGCATGTGCGGCGGCCGATTCGATCAACGGCACCTCAGCGAAATCGAGCTCTGCCGCCAGGCCCGAGCCGCGGCACACCTCCAGCAGGTGGCCGGCCAGCCCGAAGCCGGTCACATCGGTCATCGCGTGCACGCCGTCGAGCGCGCCCAGTTCGCTGCCGACGCGG
>NZ_JBFUFP010000244.1:0-6322 GCF_056403375.1 Rhizobacter sp. P2_H2 | reverse complement strand
CAGCAGCAGCGTCTCGGCCTGGTCGCGCCGGTGATGGGCCAGCAGCACGATGCCCGCCTGCGCCTCCAGTGCCATCGCGCGCAACGCGCCGTAGCGCGCCTGCCGCGCCCACGCCTCGACGCTGTCGCCGCCGCGCGGCGCATCGCTCAATCGATGCACGATGAAGCGCACCGGCAAGCCGAGGCGCGCCCAGCGCGCGCATTGCCGTTGTCCGTGGGCGAGCCACGCATCGGCATGCGGGCTCAGCCCATGGTGGACATGGAGGGCGAGCACCTCGACGCCGGTGCCGCGTGCCGCATGCAGCGTGGCATGCAGCAGGGCCGTCGAATCGCGGCCCGCGCTGTAGGCGACCGCGACGCGCTTCGGCGCCAACGTCGCCACGGCGAGGTCAGTGGTCCTTGGTGTCGCTGAAGCGGCCGTAGGCGCGCAGGCGCTCGTAGCGGCGCTGCAGCAGTTCCTTCGGCTTCAGGTCGCTGACCTGGCGCAACGCGTCGTTCAGCGCGCGCTTCAGGAACGAGGCCATCTGCTTGGTGTCGCGGTGCGCGCCACCGACCGGCTCGTTGACGATCTTGTCGACCAGGCCGAGCGCCTTCAGGCGATGCGCCGTGATGCCCAGCGCTTCGGCGGCATCGGAGGCGCGCTCCGAGGTCTTCCACAGGATCGACGCGCAGCCTTCCGGCGAGATCACCGAGTACACCGAGTACTGCAGCATCAGCACCTGGTCACCGACGCTGATCGCGAGCGCCCCGCCGGAGCCGCCCTCGCCGATGATGGTGGAGATGATGGGCACCTCGAGCTGCGCCATCTCGAAGATGTTGCGGCCGATCGCCTCCGATTGCCCGCGTTCCTCGGCACCGATGCCCGGGTAGGCCCCCGGCGTGTCGACCAGTGTGAACACCGGGATGCCGAACTTCTCGGCCAATTTCATCAGGCGCAGCGCCTTGCGATAGCCCTCGGGGCGCGACATGCCGAAGTTGCGCGCCGCGCGTTCCTTCGTGTCGCGGCCCTTCTGGTGGCCCACCACCATGCAGGCCTGGCCGTTGAAGCGCGCCAGGCCGCCGACGATCGACTGGTCGTCCGCGAAGGCGCGGTCGCCCTTCAGTTCCTGGAAGTCGGTGAAGATCTCGCTGATGTAGTCGAGCGTGTACGGACGCTGCGGATGGCGGGCGATCTGCGTGACCTGCCAGGGCGACAGGCTGGCGTAGACATCCTTCGTGAGCTGCTGGCTCTTCTTGCCCAGGCGGTCGATCTCTTCGGAGATGTCGACGGCCGATTCGCTTTGCACGTAGCGCAGCTCTTCGATCTTGGTTTCGAGTTCGGCAATGGGTTGCTCGAATTCAAGGAAATGGCGTTTGCTCATTTATCTTGATCCCTGTTCTTGAAGGAGGATGCCCTGCCCAACGATGGGGGCTGGCTTGCGGGCCGTCAATATGCCACGGCAAGCGGGTCGAGACTGCGCCAAATGTACCATGTGGCCACCGAGCGAAAAGGCGCCCAGGCGTCGCCCACTTCGCGGGCCTCGGCCCTTGAAACCGGCTCGCCGCTGAAGTAGTTGTGGCTGATGCCCTTGATGAGGCCGGGGTCGTCCAGCGGCAGCACGTTCGGGCGCATCAGGTGGAAGATCAGGAACATCTCGGCGGTCCAGCGGCCGATGCCGCGGATCGCGACCAGCTCGTCGACGATCGCCTCGTCGTCCATCTGCTGCCACTGGCGCACATGCACGCTGCCGGCCTCGAAATGCTGCGCCAGGTCGACCAGGTAGTCGACCTTGCGTGCCGACAGCCCGGCCTCGCGCATCTGCGTGGATTCGATCGCCAGCACCGCCGCCGGCTGGATGCGCTGCGAGCCGCCGTCGAGCAGCGCGGCCACGCGCTCCCACGAGGCCTGCGCGGCCGCCACCGAACTCTGCTGGCCGACGATCGAGCGCGCGAGCGTGGTGAACGCATCGCCGCGGCTTTGCAGCCGGCCTTCGCCGAACTGCGGGATCAGCTTGCGCATCACCCGGTCGCGCTTGACGAGGTGCCTGCACGCCTCGTCCCAATACTCGGGAGTGACGGAGCGCCCCACGGATCAGGCCTTCATCCAGGTCGTGCCTTGCGCGGAGTCCTGTAGCACGATGCCTTGCGCGAGCAGGTCCTGGCGGATGCGGTCGGCGAGCGCGAAATCGCGCGCCTTCTTCGCATCGGCCCGGGCCTGGATCTGCGCCTGGATCGCGGCGTCGTCGAGCGTGCTGCCGGCCTGCAGGTAGCTGCGCGCGTTCTGCTGCAGCAGCCCGAGCGTCGCGGCCAGCCCCTTGAACAGCGCCGCCTGTTGCGGCGAGCGGCTCTTGTTCAGCTCGGTCGCGAGCTCGAACAGCACCGCCACCGCTTCCGGCGTGTTGAAGTCCTCGTTCATCGCGGCGCGGAAGCGCGCGGCCTGCGGCTGCGCCCAGTCGACCGGCAGTTCGGGCACGTCGAGGTCGACCAGCGCGGTGTAGAGCCGGCGCAGCGCGTTGCGCGCGTCGTCGAGGTTGGCGGGGCCGAAGTTCAGCGGGCTGCGGTACTGCGTGCGCAGCATGAAGAAGCGCAGCGTCTCGCCGTCGTAGTGCTTGAGCACGTCGCGGATCGTGAAGAAGTTGCCGAGCGACTTCGACATCTTCTCGTTCTCGCCCTGCTCGTTGACGACGTTCAGGAAGCCGTTGTGCATCCACACGTTGACGAAGCGCTTGCCGCTCGCGCCCTCGCTCTGCGCGATCTCGTTCTCGTGGTGCGGGAACTGCAGGTCCATGCCGCCGCCGTGGATGTCGAACTGCTCGCCGAGCAGCGCGCAGCTCATCGCCGAGCATTCGATGTGCCAGCCCGGGCGGCCGGCGCCGAACTCGCTCGCCCACTTGGCGTCGTCGGGCTCGCTGGGCTTGGCGGACTTCCACAGCACGAAGTCGAGCGGGTCGTCCTTGCCGTCGAGCACGGCCACGCGCTCGCCGGCGCGCAGCTGGTCGAGCGACTTGCCCGACAGCTTGCCGTAGCCGTCGAACTTGCGCACCGCGTAGTTCACGTCGCCGTTCGGCGAGCGGTAGGCATAGCCCTTGCGCTCGAGCGTGGAGATCATCTGCAGCATCTGCGGCACGTACTGCGTCGCGCGCGGCTCGTGGGTCGGCGGCAGGATGCCGAGYGCGGCCACGTCTTCATGCATCGCGGCCGTCATCTCGTCGGTCAGCTGGCGGATCGGGATGTTGCGTTCGAGCGCGCGCCTGATGATCTTGTCGTCGATGTCGGTGATGTTGCGCACGTAGGTAACCTGGTAGCCCAGCGTGCGCAGCCAGCGTGCGGCGACGTCGAAGGCCATCATGAAGCGTGCATGGCCGACGTGGCACAGGTCGTAGATCGTCATGCCGCACACATACATGCGCACATGGTTGGGTTCGATCGGCGTGAACACCTCGGTCTGACGCGACAAGGTGTTGAAGATGCTCAGGGTCATCGGCGGAGTGCTGCAGTGGAACCGCTCATAGGGCCTGGCCAGCGGGTCGAGGGGCTTGCAGCCATGGGGCTGCTATACAATTTTCGCAGTATAGCGGGCCGTATCCGCACCTCGTTCCGCCCCACGGCGCCCACCCAAAACCTCGCGGCCACCTGATGACTCCACGCTCTTCGCTCGTCGCCCTGGCCGCGTTCACCGTGTTCACGATCGCCAGCACCGCGCGGGCCGACGAGTACGGCGATGTCGACAGCCTGCTCGGCGCGGGCCGGCTGGCCGAGGCGAACCAGAAGGCCGACCAGTTCCTCTCCACCAAGCCGAAGGACGCCCGCATGCGCTTCCTGAAGGGCCTGGTGCTGTCGGAGCAAGGCAAGTCGAACGACGCGATCGCGGTGTTCGTGAAGCTCACCGAAGACCACCCCGAGCTGCCCGAGCCGCACAACAACCTCGCGGTGCTCTACAGCAAGCAGGGCCAGTACGACCAGGCGCGGCGCTCGCTCGAGGCAGCGATCCGCACCAACCCGAGCTATGCGACCGCCTACGAGAACCTCGGCGACGTGTACGCGAAGCTGGCGAGCCAGGCCTATTCGCGCGCGCTGCAGATCGACGGCAGCAGCACCGCCAAGGTGAGCCCGAAGCTCGCGATGATCCGCGACCTGTTCTCGCCGATGACGCGCTCAGAGCCACCGGTGGTGATCGCTGCGGCCAAGCCTGCACCGGCGCCCGCACCCGTTCCCGCCCCGCCGCCGGTCGTTGCAGCCGCGCCGAAGCCGGCTCCGGTGCCTGCTCCTGCACCTGCTCTTGCGCCTGTCCCTGCGCCCGTTCCCGCGCCTGCACCCGCCGCGGTGGCTTCTTCACCGGCCGCCGCCGAAGACACAAAGGTCGTACAGACCGCCGTGCTCGCGTGGGCCGCGGCCTGGGCGAGCAAGGACATGGACGCCTACTTCGCGTCCTACACCCATGATTTCAATGGTGGCAAGTCGCGCGCCGCCTGGGAGGCCGAACGCCGCGCCCGCATCACCRGCAAGCGCAGCATCGCGGTGAACCTGAGCGATTTCGACATCCGCGTGCAAGGCGACAAGGCCGTCGTGCAGGTGCGCCAGGCCTACAGCGCCGATGCGCTGAAGGTGTCCAGTCGCAAGCGGCTCGACCTGGTGCGCGTCTCCGGCCGCTGGCTGATCCAGAAGGAAAGCACCGGTTCGTGATCCGACGCCTGCGTGAGTGGTGCCGCCGCGCGGCACTGCCTGTCTGCCTGGCGCTGCCATGGGCGGCGGGCGTGGCCGTGGCCGCGCCGCTGAAGCCGGCCGTGGCACGCAGCGGCGTGGCCGCCGCGCCCGCTTCCCCCGAAGCCCGGCTGATCGACATCTACCAGCTGATCCGCGACGGCGATGCACGCCGCGCGCTCGCGCGGGCCGAAACGCTGACGCGCGACGTGCCCAACTTCCAGCTCGCCCAACTGGTGTACGGCGACCTGCTGCTGGCCCGCCGGCAGCCGCTCGAGGCGATGGGCGCGGCGCCCCCCGAGCTGGCCGCCTCGTCGCCCGACCAGCTCGTGCAGCTGCGCCAGGAAGCCACGCTGCGGCTGGCCGCGCTCACCGAACGCCCGCCGGCCGATGCCGTGCCGCGCCAGTTCATCGACATCCCGTCGAGCACGCGGCATGCGATCGCCGTCGACGCGAGCCGCTCGCGCCTGTACCTGTTCGCGAACGACGCGAAGGGCCTGCGCCTGGTTGCCGACCACTACGTCTCGCTCGGCCGGTTGGGCGTCGACAAGAAGGAGCAAGGCGACCAGCGCACGCCGCTCGGCGCCTACTTCATCACCAGCCGGCTGACGAACCAGCAGGTCGCCGAGTTCTACGGCCCTGGCGCGCTGACGCTGAACTACCCCAACGAATACGACCGCCGGCGCGGCAAGACCGGCGGCGGCATCTGGCTGCACGGCGTGCCGCCGGCCAACTTCGCGCGCGGCCCGCAGACCACCGACGGCTGCGTCGTGCTCGCCAACCCCGACCTGCTGCGCCTGCTGCGCGAGGTGTCGCCGCGGCGCACGCCGGTCGTGATCGCACCGAAGCTCGAATGGGTGGCGCGCGCGCAGGTCGCGCAGGAACGCGTCGCGGCGCATGCGATGGTCGAGCAGTGGCGCGTCGCGCGCTCGCAGGGCGACGCGCGCAAGCTGCTGAGCTTCTACTCGCCGCAGTTCCAGAGCGGCACCGCCGACCTGGCGCAGTGGTCGCAGATGGTCGACAAGGAACTGCAGGCCACGCGCGGGCGCACTGCCGAGCTGAAGGAGATGTCGATCCTGTCGTGGCGCGACGCCGGCGAGGTGCTGATCGTGACCTTCGGCGAGGTGCTGAGCGGCCAGCTGACCGGCCCGCTGAAGCGTCAGTACTGGGGCAAGGAAGGTGGACAATGGAAAATATTCTTCGAAGGAGTGATCTTGTGAGAACCCTCAAGTCATGGAAGCCGCTGCTGGTGACCGGCGCGATCGTCATCGGCGGCCTGGCCGGCAGCATGACGGCCCACGCACAGCAGAAGGTGAAGCTGGCCACGTCGCTCGGCGACAYCGTGATCGAGGTCGATGCCGAGAAGGCGCCGAAGTCGTCCGCGAATTTCCTGCAGTACGTGAAGGACGGCCACTACAACGGCACCGTCTTCCACCGCGTGATCCCGAACTTCATGATCCAGGGCGGCGGCATGACGCCCGACCTGAAGGAAAAGCAGACCCGCCCGCCGATCCCGCTGGAAGCCCGCAACGGCCTGACCAACACGCGTGGCACCGTCGCGATGGCCCGCACGATGGACCCGAACTCCGCCACCGCGCAGTTCTTCATCAACCTGAAGGACAACGACTTCCTGAACGCCGCGC
>NZ_JBFUFP010000243.1:0-6325 GCF_056403375.1 Rhizobacter sp. P2_H2 | reverse complement strand
ATCTGCGCCATCACTTCCTTGTACTCGCCGACGATCTTGTCCTGCTCGAGGCCGGTCAGGCGCTGCAGGCGCATCTGCAGGATCTCGCCGGCCTGGTCGTCGGAGAGGCGGTACAGGCCGTCGGCCTGCATGCCGTACTGGCGCGGCAGGCCTTCGGGGCGGTAGGCGTCGCGCCCGCCCGGGGTCTCGCCCTCGGCGCGCGAGAGCATGTCGCGCACCAGCGAGGAATCCCACGACTTGCTCATCAGCGCGGCCTTCGCGACCGGCGGGGTCGGCGAGGTCTTGATCGTCTCGATGAACTCGTCGATGTTGGCCAGCGCCACCGCCAGGCCTTCGAGCACATGGCCGCGCTCGCGCGCCTTGCGCAGCTCGAACACGGTGCGGCGGGTCACGACCTCGCGGCGGTGCTCGAGGAAGATGCTGACCAGGTCCTTGAGGTTGCAGAGCTTCGGCTGGCCGTCGATCAACGCGACCATGTTGATGCCGAAGGTGTCCTGCAGCTGCGTCTGCTTGTAGAGGTTGTTCAGCACGACCTCGGGCACTTCGCCGCGCTTCAGCTCGATCACGACGCGCATGCCCGACTTGTCGGACTCGTCCTGGATGTGGCTGATGCCCTCGATCTTCTTCTCGTGGACCAGCTCGGCCATGCGCTCGAGCAGGGTCTTCTTGTTCACCTGGTACGGGATCTCGTCGACGATGATCGACTGGCGCGAGCCCTTGTCGATGTCTTCGAAATGGCACTTCGCGCGCATCACGACCTTGCCGCGGCCGGTGCGGTAGCCGTCGCGCACGCCGCTGGTGCCGTAGATGATGCCGGCGGTGGGGAAGTCAGGCGCCGGGATGATCTCGATCAGCTCGTCGATCGTGGCCTCGGGGTTCTTCAGCAGGTGAAGGCAGCCGTCGATCACCTCGTTGAGGTTGTGCGGCGGGATGTTGGTGGCCATGYCGACCGCGATGCCGCCGGAGCCGTTGACCAGCAGATTGGGCATCCGCGTGGGCATCACCAGCGGCTCTTTCTCGGAGCCGTCGTAGTTGGGGCCGAAGTCGACCGTTTCCTTGTCGAGGTCGGCGAGCAGCTCGTGCGCGATCTTCGAGAGGCGGATTTCGGTGTAGCGCATCGCCGCGGCGTTGTCGCCGTCGACCGAGCCGAAGTTGCCCTGGCCGTCGACCAGCATGTGGCGCATCGAAAAGTCTTGCGCCAGCCGGACGATGGTGTCGTAGACCGACTGGTCGCCGTGCGGGTGGTACTTGCCGATCACGTCGCCGACGATACGGGCCGACTTCTTGTAGGGCCGGTTCCAGTCGTTGTTCAGTTCGTGCATCGCGAACAGGGAGCGGCGGTGCACCGGCTTCAGGCCGTCGCGCGCATCGGGCAGTGCGCGCCCCACGATCACGCTCATCGCGTAGTCGAGGTACGAGCGGCGCATTTCCTCTTCGAGGCTGATCGGCAGGGTTTCCTTGGCGAACTGGGTCATTCGAGGTCGTCGGCGGAGCCGGAGAAGACGGGCGCTGGCGGGCCCGTGAGCGCAATCCGCGATTCTAATTCGCGGCCGTTGTAGTGCTTGCGCAACATCTGATTCGACTCTCGTAGGACGAAGCCGCGACCCCGGGCCAAAATCCGGGGCGCTAGAGGCCCTATGGCACAATCAGTCGACGGTGG
Source organism: Rhizobacter sp. P2_H2 (assembly GCF_056403375.1). NCBI lineage: Bacteria > Pseudomonadati > Pseudomonadota > Betaproteobacteria > Burkholderiales > Sphaerotilaceae > Rhizobacter > Rhizobacter sp. P2_H2. The sequence continues at coordinate 4,665 of NZ_JBFUFP010000243.1, read as the reverse complement.
TGGGCGCTCGGAACCGAGGGTTTCACCGTACCTTTCCGATTCCGGTTTGGACGTTTTGCAGGCCATCTGCGACATTCCTCAAGAGGAGAATCATGAAGAAACTGAATAAAGTGGCATCGCTCTTCGCAACCGCCGCACTCGCCGCTTCCGCGTCTGTTGCGTTCGCGCAGTCCAACGGTGCTGACAACTGGGTCAACAGCACCGGCCTTCCCTGGAAGAATGGCTCCAACGAACTCTGCTGGCGTGATGCCAACTGGACGCCGGCGACTGCCAACCAGGCTTGCGACGGCGCGCTGAAGCCGCCGCCTGCACCGGCTCCGGTTGCACAGGCCCCGGCTCCCGCCCCGGCCCCGGCGGCTCCGGCCCCGGTCGCACCGCCCCCCGCACCGGTCGTCGTGCCGGTCGCTCCGGTCTCCGAAAAGGTCACCTTCGCCGCTGACGCTTTCTATGACTTCGGCAAGTCGACGCTGAAGCCGGAAGCCAAGACGAAGCTGGACGACCTGGTCAGCAAGACCTCGGGCGTGAACCTCGAAGTCATCATCGCCGTCGGCCACACCGACGCGATCGGTGGCGACGCTGCCAACCAGAAGCTGTCTGTCGCTCGCGCCGAGTCGGTCAAGACCTACCTGGTGAGCAAGGGCATCGAGAAGAACCGCGTGTACACCGAAGGCAAGGGCAAGAAGCAGCCTGTCGCCGACAACAAGACCGCCGAAGGCCGCGCGAAGAACCGCCGCGTGGAAATCGAAGTGGTCGGTACGCGCAACAAGTGATCGGCCTCGGCTGATGCACCACAAACCCCGCCTCGGCGGGGTTTTTTGTTTTCGCGGGGAATACCTGCTGCGGGGCGATTCCTCTGCTCAGCCTCTGCTTCGAATATGTCAGCCCCGACATGTCAAACTGACGCCCTCATGATCAACGCCGACCCTCAAGAGCTCGCCAAATTCAGCGACCTGGCTCATCGCTGGTGGGATCCCGACAGCGAGTTCCGCCCTCTGCACCAGATCAACCCGCTGCGGCTGGAGTGGATCGACCGGCTCGCTGCGCTGAAGGGCAAGCGGGTGCTCGATGTCGGCTGCGGCGGCGGCATCCTCGCGGATTCGATGGCGCGCAAGGGCGCCGACGTGCTGGGCATCGATCTCGCCGGCAAGGCGCTGAAGGTGGCGCAGCTGCATGCGATGGAAGCCGGCACCACCGGCATCGAATACCGCGAGGTGGCGGCCGAGGCGCTGGCGGCCGAGGCGCCGGGGCAGTTCGACGTGGTCACCTGCATGGAGATGATGGAGCACGTGCCCGACCCGTCGTCGATCGTGCAGGCCTGCGCGACGCTCGCGAAGCCGGGCGGCTGGGTGTTCTTCTCGACGATCAACCGCAATGCGAAGGCGTTCATGTTCGCGATCGTCGGTGCCGAGTACCTGCTGAAGCTGCTGCCGCAAGGCACGCACGAGTACGCGCGCTTCATCAAGCCGAGCGAACTGGCGCAATGGGCACGCAGCGCCGGGCTGGCGCTGGAAGGCACGCGGGGCATGGAATACAACCCGCTGACCGGGCGCTATTGGCTCTCGGCCGACACCAGCGTGAACTACCTGTTCGCCTGCAGGAAGCCGCTGTGAGCCTGCGCGTGAAGGCGGTGCTGTTCGACCTGGACGGCACCCTGATCGACAGTGCGCCCGACCTGGCCGGCACCGGCAACGACATGCGCGCGGCGCGCGGCCTCGCGCCGCTGCCGTTCGAGCAGTTCCGGCCGATGGTGGGATCGGGGGCGCGCGGCATGATCGGCATCGCGCTCGGCGTGGTGCCGGCGGACGAAGGCTTCATCGCGCTGCGCGACGAGTTCTTCGACCGCTACGAGCAGCGCATGACGCAGCACACGCGCGCGTTCGATGCGGTGCCGGCGATGCTGGACGCGATCGAGGCGCTCGGCCTGCGCTGGGGCATCGTCACGAACAAGGCGCAGCGTTTCACGAACCCGCTGGTGAAGGCGCTGGGACTCGATGTGCGGGCCGGCGCGGTGGTGAGCGGCGACACGACGCCGCATTCGAAGCCGCACCCGGCGCCGCTGCTGGAGGCGGCGCGGCAGATGGGCGTGGCGGCGGATGACTGCGTGTACGTCGGCGATGACCTGCGCGACGTGCAGGCGGGGCACGCGGCCGGCATGGCGACGGTGGCTGCGGCCTGGGGCTACCTGGGTGTCGGCGAGCCGGTGCAGGCGTGGGGCGCGCAGCATGTGGTCCATGCCCCAAATGAGCTCTTGAAGCTGCTGGCGATGGCCTAAACTACGCAGTCCTGGGGCCGACCTGGTTTCGACGCGGGTGCGGATTCGGGATAGTGCATGTCGAGCACCAGTTCGCTCGTAAAACCACTGGATCGCATCAACTGCGAACGACGAAAAGTTCCTGCAAGCGGCTTAAACCCCGCCTAAGGGCTACCCCCCGCCGCGTAATACCGGTGGGCTTCGCAACAGCACGTCCATGGGCTGGGCTTGAGGGGCAACCTGAGAGCTGCGAAGTCATTCACATGGAATCGCTCTGAGCCGGGTCACTCGGTTCAAGGGCTAAATCAAGTGACTCGGGATGGGGGTAGCGTGCTGCTGCGCGACCACTGTCCTCAAAACCAAATCAGTCAGCTACACATGTAGATCTACTCGATGATGGCTTGCGGACGCGGGTTCGATTCCCGCCGGCTCCACCAGATGAAGGTCCGACGAGGACCATGAAGTGCAAGAAGCCCTGACGCAGCGATGCGCCAGGGCTTTTTTGTTGCGCGGCACTACCCGTGTGGCGGCGAAGCCGGCGCTCTACACTGGGCCCGCGTCGACACTGGGTGTTTCGTGCGATGAAACTCATTCGGCCGGGATACGGTAGCTGCCGGGCAGAGTGCCTGCTCGGAGCCGGCTTGTGCCTTTTCGCCGCCACGACCGGTGAGGCCTTCGCCCAAGGTGCCGACGACGCAGCCGGGCTGCACCCGCGATGGCTGTGGATCGGCCTGCTCGCCGGCGTGGTCCTGCTGGTCGGCGCCACCGTCATGCTGCTGCGCCTGCGCCTTGCCCATCAACGGCTGGCGGCGCGCACCGCCGAACTCGAACGCAGCCGCAACGCCTTGCAGGCCATCATCGAGAACGTGCCGGCCGCCATCTACGTGAAAGACCTCGAAGGCCGCTACCTGCGCCACAACGCGCTGCTCGCGAGCGTCCTCGGCCATGCGGGCGAGTCGCTGGTGGGCAAGTGCGACAGCGACCTGCTCGACCGGGCCAACGCCGAGCGCATGGCGGTCGAGGACCGGCGCGTCTCCACCCAGGGCCAGGTGCTGCGCGCGGAACATCGCATGCCCGGCGCGGACGGCGAGATGCGCACCTTCCAGACCCATGTCTTCCCCTTGCACGACAGCAGCGGCAGGCCTGACGCCATCGGCGGCATCTCGCTCGACATCTCCGACCTGAAGCGGGCCCAGCACACGGCCGAGTCCGCCACGCGCGCGAAGAGCGAGTTCCTGGCCAACATGAGCCACGAGATCCGCACGCCGATGAACGCGATCCTCGGCATGTCGTACCTGGCGCTGCAGAGCGGGCTGAACCCGCAGCAGTCCAACTACGTCCAGAAGGTGCACGCGTCGGCCGAATCGCTGCTGGGCATCATCAACGACATTCTCGACTTCTCGAAGGTCGAGGCGGGCAAGCTGGACCTGGAGCTCATCCCGTTCAGCATCGGCAGCGTGATGGACAACCTGGCCAACACCGTCGGCCTGCGGGCCCAGGAAAAAGGCCTGGAGCTGCTGTTCGTCGAACCGCCCGATTTGCCGGCCGCACTGATGGGCGACCCCTCCCGCCTCGGCCAGGTGCTGCTCAACCTCGGCAACAACGCCGTCAAGTTCACCGAGCGCGGGGAAGTGCTGGTGTCCATCGAGGTGATCGATCGCGACAGCAGCTCGGTGCAACTGCGCTTCGAGGTGCGCGACACCGGCATCGGCATGACGGCCGAGCAGCAGCACCGCCTGTTCGAGCCGTTCTCGCAGGCGGACGCCGCCACCACGCGCCGGTACGGCGGCACCGGCCTGGGGTTGGCGATCAGCCTGCACCTGGTGCGGCTGATGGGCGGCGAGATCGCCGTCGACAGCGAACCGGGCCGCGGCAGCCGGTTCCATTTCAGCCTGCGCCTGGGCCTGCAAGCCGAGCCGCCCGCGCCGATACCCGCGCTGCGCCACGAGGGCTTGCGCGGTGCCCGCGTGCTGATCGTGGACGACAACGCAGCCGCACGCGAGGTGCTGGCCGGCATGGCCGCTGCGCTGGGCCTGGACGCCGATACCGCGGCCGACGGCACCGACGCACTGCGCAAGGTCGCGCTCGCCGACGAGCGCCACGCGCCGTACCGCCTGCTGTTGCTCGACTGGCAGATGCCCGGGATGGACGGCATGGAGTGCGCGCGCCGGCTCGCCGCGCGCGCCGCGCGGCATCCGACGCCCGCGGTGTTGATGCTGACGGCCTTTTGCCGCGATGAAGTCCAGCGGCGGCTGGAGCAGCAGCACCTGGCCGTCGGTGCCTTGCTGACCAAGCCGATCACGCCGTCGACGCTGCTCGACGCCTGCCTCGCGGCGCTGGACCTCGAATCGCTCCACCCGACGCGCACCGGCCACCGCGAAGCGGCGCTGCAGCGGCACCGCACCCGCCTGAAC
>NZ_JBFUFP010000242.1:0-6328 GCF_056403375.1 Rhizobacter sp. P2_H2 | reverse complement strand
GCGCTCACCTCTTCCGATGCACCCGCCAGCGCTTCCGCGCCGCTGTTCACCTCGGTCACCACCTGCGACAGCTTGTCGACCATGTGCTTCATCGCCTGCAGCAGCTGGGCGGTCTCGTCGCGGCCGGTGACGTCGATCTTCACCGTCAGGTCGCCTTCGGCCAGCCGGTTCGCGGCGTCGACCGCGCGGCCCAGCGGCTTGCTGACGCTGCGGCTGATGAAGAAGCCGAGCAGCAGGCCCAGCACCACGCCGCCGGCGATCGCACCGATCATCACGGTGCGGCTGCTGCGGTACAGGCCCTCGGTGTGCTCGGCGGCCGCCTTGGCGCGCTCTTCCTTCTGCCGGATCAGCTCGTCGAGCATCTCGTCGAGCTTGTTGGCCTTGTCGCGCACCAGGTCGAGCGACTGCGCCAGCACCTCGTCGCGGTCGGCGAGCTTCTTCGCCGACGCGAGCGTCAGCGCGCGCTGCATCTCGCGCTGGTAGTCCTCCGACAGCGTGCCGAACGCGGTGAAGACCTCTTTCGCGCGGTCGCTGACGAACAGCGGCTTGGCCTTCTCGATGTAGTCCTTCATCGACGCCAGGCTCTTCGCGATCGACGCCATGTGCTTGTCGCGCTCGGCCTGCGTGCTCGCCAGCAGGAAGTTCGAACGGGCGCGTCCGATGTAGATCAGGTTGATGTTGGCTTCCTTGATGTACGAGAGCCCCATCAGCTCCTTCGTGTACATGTTGTCGGCCAGCTCGTTCATCTGGCTGGTGTTGGAGATGCCGATGAAGCCGATCACGGCGCTGATCGAGGCGACGAGCATGAAGCCCGCGATCAGGCGGACGCCGATCTTGAAGTTGCTGAACATGGTGTGGTTCTCCCTGGAATCTGGTGGGGCAAAAACTGGTGAACTCAGGCGGCCGCGACCGGCGTGCCGGCGCTCTGCATCAGGGCCGGCACGTCGAGGATCAGCGCGACCTCGCCGCTGCCCAGGATGCTGGAGCCGCTGATGCCTCGGACCTGGCCGAACATCTTCGACAGCGGCTTGATGACGGTCTGCGCCTCGCCGAGCAGCGTGTCGACGACGAGGCCGAATTTCTGGCCGGCATGCTTGACGACGACGATGTTCGGCCGCGCGCTTTGCGGGCCGTCGATGTCGAACAACTCGCGCAGCCGGATGAACGGCAGCACCTCGCCGCGCAGGTCGGTGTAGTCGTGGCCGGTCTCCGCGCTGAACTCGACGCATTCGTCGACCATGTCGAGCGGCACGACGAACACCGCCTTGCCGACGCCGATCTGGAAGCCGTTGATGATGGCCAGCGTGAGCGGCAGCCGCACCGTGACGGTAGTGCCCTCGCCCGGCGTGCTGGCGATGCCGACGCTGCCGCGCAGCGCGACGATGTTGCGCTTGACGACGTCCATGCCGACACCGCGTCCGGACAGGTTGGTCACCTTCTCGGCGGTGGAGAAGCCGGGCTCGAAGATCAGCCCGTAGATCTCGGCATCGCTCAGCGTGCGGCCGGCCTCGACCAGGCCGCGCTCGACGGCCTTCGCGAGGATCTTCTCGCGGTTCAGGCCGCCGCCGTCGTCGCTGACCTCGATCACGATGCTGCCGGAGTCGTGGAATGCGTTCAGCATCACCGTGCCGCGGGCCGGCTTGCCGCGCGCGGCGCGCAGCTCGGCCGAATCGATGCCGTGGTCGATCGCGTTGCGCACCAGGTGGGTCAGCGGGTCGCCGATCTTCTCGACCACGGTCTTGTCGAGCTCGGTGTCCTCGCCGTTGACGACCAGGCCGATGTCCTTGCCGAGCTCGCGCGACACGTCATGCACCACGCGCTGGAAGCGGCTGAAGGTGGCACCGATCTTCACCATGCGCAGCTGCAGCGCGCTGTCGCGCACCTCCTCGACCAGGCCGGACAGCACCGAGTGGCATTCCTGCAGCTCGCTGTTGCGCGTCTTGCGCGAGATCAGGCTGGCGCCGGCCGACGCGATGATCAGCTCGCCGACCAGGTTGATCAGGTGGTCGAGCTTGTCGGCGTCGACGCGGATCGACTGGCTCTCCTGCGTCTTCGCGTCCTTCACGCGCTTCTGCTTCTCGAGCGCGGCCTCGACGACCGGCGGCGAGACGCGGCCCTGCTCGACCAGCACGGTGCCGATCAGCGGGGTCGGCACGGCTTCAGCCTGCGCGGCGAGCGCGGCTTCGAGTTCGTGGGCGGTCACGGTGCCGCAGCGCACCAGCATCTCGCCCAGGCGCGCCGATTCCTCGGGCATCGCCTTGATGAGGTCGATGTAGTCGCCGATGCGGCTGTGCGGCGGCACGATGCGCAGCGTGCAATCGTCGAGCACGAAATCGAACACGCCTTCGATCGCCGCCTTGTCGGCCTGGCTGCGGAAGGCGATCTCGAAGCCGAGGTAGCAGGACTCGGGGTCCATCCCGGCGGCCGGCGGCAGCGCGTCGGCCAGCGTCACGATGCCGACCACCTGGCCGAGCGTGCCGAGGAAGCGGATGAAGGACAGCGGGTCCATGCCGTTGCGCAGCACGTCGCGGCCGAAGCGCAGCGAGATGTGCCACAGGTCGGCATCGTGCGAATTGGCGGCGATGCGTTCGAACGCGGGCGCCGGTGCCGCCACGACGGCGCCGGACGACGGCTCGAGGTGCGCGCGCAGGCGCAGCAGCAGCGGCTCGCCGCGCTGCACCAGCGCCGGGTCGACCTGGTTCGGATCGGACTCGACCGCATCGACCAGCGCGCCGATGTGGTCGCCGCAGGCGAGCAGCAGCGAGACCAGCGGCTCGTCGACCGCGATGCGGCCTTCGCGCACCTCGTCGAGTACGCTCTCGACGACGTGCGTGAACGCCACCACCTGGTCGAGGCCGAACAGCCCGGCCGAGCCCTTGATGGTGTGGGCGGCGCGGAAGATCGCATTGATCGTCTCGGCCGGCTCGTCTTCCTCGCGCACGCGCAGCAGCGAGGCTTCCATGTCTTCCAGCAGCTCGCGGCTTTCCGCGAAGAAGGTCTGCAGGGCCTGGTCCATGTTCATCGGAATGCCTTCCAGGGAGAGGTCAGGCAGCGCGCTGCGCGGAGCCGACGACCAGCGGATCGCCGAAATGCGCGGCCAGGTCGAACAGCTCCAGCACCTCGACGACGGCCGGGCTGTGGTCGACCAGGCGCAGCGTGCGACCGGCGGCAGCGGCTTCGCGCTTGGCCAGCAGCAGCAGCTGCAGCCCGGCGCTGTCGAACTCGCCGACCTGCGACAGGTCGACCTCGAGCTCGGCGTGCTCCGCCACGGCGGCGAGCAGCGTCTGCTTCAGTTCGGCGGCGCGATAGATCGTCAGCTCGCCTTCGATGCGCAGAGAGCTCATGGCAGCACGAGCTTCTGCACGACGCCCAGCAGCTGCTCGGGCTTGAAGGGCTTGACGACCCAGGCCTTGGCGCCGGCTTCCTGGCCTTCCTTCTTCTTCGCCTCCTGCGACTCGGTGGTCAGCATCACGATCGGCGTGAACTTGTAGGCCGGCATCTGCTTGACCGCCTTCACGAGGCTGATGCCGTCCATGTTGGGCATGTTGACGTCGCTGATGATCAGGTGGACCTTCTGGCCGGTGAGCTGCTTCAGCGCGTCCTTGCCGTCGACCCCCTCGATCACGTCGTAGCCGGCTTGCTTCAGCGAAATGCTGACGACCTGCCGCACCGAGGCGGAGTCGTCGACGATCAGGATGTTCTTGGCCATGGTGTTGTGCTTCCCGGTCTGTCGTTGTCAAAAGAAAGTGATCTCTTCGCTCGCATCCGCGGCCTGCGCGCCCTGCCCGGCTTGCGCGCTGTGCAGCTGGCGCTCGTCGGCCATCGCGTAGGTCTTCTCCAGCTGGGCCAGCAGTGCGGCGCTGTCGACCGGCTGGAGCACGCCGTCGCGCTCGAAGCCTTCGCGGCTGCGCGTCAGCTCGGCCGGCAGCTGCTCGATGTTCTGGCGCACGTGCGACATCACCTGGCTGACGCGGTCCTGGAACTGCAGCTGCACCAGCGCCTCGCCGATCTCGCCCTGGATGCCGACGCTCTCGCGCTTGAGCACGTCGGCCGATGCGACCAGCGCATCGGTGACGGTGTGGAAGCCGCCGAGCACGCTGTTGATGGTGGTCTCGCAGGCGACGATGGACGCGGCCTCGCGCTCGGCCGACGCGTCGGCGCTGCGACGTGCGGTGGCGATCGCGTCGCCGATCAGCGCCACCTTGTCGGCCATGCGCCGGCCGGTCTCGCCGGAGGCGGCCGACAGCTTGCGCACCTCTTGTGCGAGCACCGAGAAGCCGCGGCCGGTCTCGCCGGCGTGCGCGGCCTCGATGGCGGCGTTSAKSGCSAGCAGGTTGGTCTGCGAGGCGATGTTGGCGACCTCGGCGGCCATCTCCTGCAACTCGGCGACGAAGCGGTTCAGGCTCTGCACCTCGTCGTGCATGGCGCCGTTGCTGGCCATCGCGGCGCGCAGCGAATCGAGCACGCCGTTCAGTTCCTTGCTGCTGTGCGCGAACACGGCCACCAGGCCCTGGTCGCTGCCCTGCATGTTGCCGGCGGCGAGGTTGGAGGCGCGCATCGCCTGGTCGAGCTTGTCGACGATGCCGCCGAAGCGCAGCGCGAGCTCGGAGATCGCGCTCTCCATCTGCGCGCGCGAGCTTTCGATGTGGCCGCCCCAGACCGGCAGCAGTTCGCGGCCGAGCCGCTCGGTGCCGGCAACGAAGGCCGCGGTGGCGTCACGCTGCTGGCGGCGCAGCGTGGCCTGGCGGCGGTCGAACAGCGCACCGGCGATGCCGAGGCCGGCGCCGACCAGCAACGCCCAGCCGTTCCAGCCGCTCGCGGCCCAGGTGGCGATGCCGCCGGCCAGGCCCATCGCGGTGCAGGCGAACGCGCTCGGCGACAGGCGGGAAGGTGGGGTGCTGGAGGACGGCACCGAGGGCGCCGCCTGTTGCACGGAGGGAAGGCTGTAGGAGGACATGCGTACTTGTCGGCATGCCCGGCGCGGAAATAAAGCGCGACGTGCGACGCGCAGGCCAAAAACTGTGCAGGCCTTGCGCAGTGCGTGTAAGAGACGGTAACAAGGACTCGGGTTAACCCGAAGGTGTCGGCGCGGAACAGCGTGTCAAAGAGGCTCGGCAGTCCCCCGGCGTTCACTCCTCTCTTGGTGAATCCATGTCGCAAGGGTTTGCCGCAATGCTGTGAAGGTTTTGCAGTACGACCTTCCGTCGTCGCCATCCGCAGCCGATCTCAGGCCGCGGATCCACTCTGAAATCAACCCATTCATCGCCGCATCCAGATCTGCCGACGCTCGTGTCGCCTCTCGTTCAAGAACGTCCACGGCCGTCTTGAGTTGCTCGTGCACCCCGGAAAGTGTCGGGTGGAGCATCATCCGCTCGACCAGGGTTGCGGCATGGTCGACTGCGAGCGTTCTCAATGACACCAGGGCGCGCTCGGTGTTTCCGCGCGGGCGGCTCTCTGGAAACTTGCGCTGACCGAGCGAGTGCGCGTTCGGCGACACCACCAACTCACTGGTGACGAGGCGATCCAGCACTGCCATGGTCTCGCAACAGGCTTGCCAATCGTAGCCACAGAGATCATCTTCAAAGTCGCGGATCAAATCACCGATCTCCTGGTGAAGCCGCTGGGGGAGGCTGGAACAGGCCCGCTTGCTTGCGTCATCGAGTTTTGCTTTGACATCGCAGAGGGTCGACGCCCATACCATCGATATCGTTTGACGGCGCTGGCGCTCTTCGTTCGCCCTCCCGAACTTGCTTTCGCTTTCATTGATGACCCGCTTCAGCGGACGCAAGGCCTCTCCCACGGGATCCCTCTTCAATCCGATATCTGTTCCGAGTTCCCGGATGAGCCCCTCGCCTCGACAGAATTCCTGGTCCACGACCCTCAGCCACGAAAAGGACCTGTCGACCAGGCCGGCCGGAAGCTGACTGCCCCGGACCAGCATGGAGAGGACAGCGCTCGCATACTCGCGCGACGCAAGCCGCCCCGCATGCAAGCGCGAGTAGACATCGTAGTCGTCGATGGAGATGGGCTCCCACATCACGGAAGGACGGGCTGTGACTGTCTGAACGGACATCGGTGAGCTCCAGGAGCAGTGTTTTGACAGACGCTCTGTCACCGCGACCGCCCGTTCGTTCCGTCGCCCGCAGACACAGCCCGCCGAAGCACCTTCAGGCCACGACAGCCTTGCCCCGCACCCCCGCCTTCGCATCGATCGCCAGCAGCACCCGCCGCAGCGCCCCCACCGCCTCGTCGACCTGCGCCCGCTCGATCACCAGCGGCGGCGCCAGCCGCACGACGGTGTGGTGCGTGTCCTTGGTCAGCACGCCTT
>NZ_JBFUFP010000241.1:0-6353 GCF_056403375.1 Rhizobacter sp. P2_H2 | reverse complement strand
CCCTCTGGACGGCGCAGCAGGCCACGCAGGTGTTCTGGTGCTGGTTCATCCTGCTGGGGGGCTTCATGGTCGACGCCACGACGACGCTGGTGCGACGGGTGCGGCGCGGCGAGCGATTCTCCGAAGCCCATCGCAGCCATGCCTATCAATATGCATCGCGCAAGCACCGTTCGCATCAGCGAGTGACGCTGGCCTTCGCTGCCGTGAATCTGTTGTGGCTGCTGCCGATTGCGCTGCTGGTCGCCTGGCGGCTGGTGGACGGCGTCGCTGCCACCATCGTGGCCTATGCACCGCTGGTGTGGCTGGCCTTTCGCTACAAGGCCGGCGTGCGCGCCGAACAGGACGTCTGACCATGGCTCGTGTGTTGATCGTGGGCGCAGGGGGATATGGCCGCTCGGTCGCGGACGCGCTGCTGTGCGCGCAGCAGCGGCCGGTCGGCTTTCTCGACGACCGCTGGCCCGACCTGCAGCAGGTGTGGGATGAGCCGGTGCTTGGCAGGCTCGCCGATCTGATCCGTCTGCGCGAGCAGGCGGATGCGGTCGTGATCGCCATCGGCAATAACGCCGCCCGGCGCCGGGCGTTCCAGCAGGCGCTGGCCGCCGGATTCACGGCCGCCGGCGTGATCCACCCGCGTGCCGTGGTGTCGCCGCGCGCCTTCATCGGCGCCGGTGTGACCATCATGGCCAATGCCGTCATCGGATGCGATGCACATGTCGGCGACGGCGTCATCGTCAACGCCGGAGCCATCATCGACCACGACGCACGGCTCGGTGACTTTGCTCATGTGGGCATCGGCGCCTGCATGGCAGGCGGAGCCGAACTCGGCGACGAAGCCTGGCTCCAGGAAGGCTGCACGCTGGGCCCGGGCCAGAAGGTGCCGGCCGGCATCACCGTCGCAGCCGACAGATCCCAGCGGGGTTGAATCGCATGATCCGAAGCCGACTGGGCCTCTGGCTCGCCAAACTCCCGCCGCGCGCCAAGCTGGCGATGATGATTGGCAGCGACGCCGTCTTCCTGCCGCTGTGCGTGCTCGCGTCGGTGTCCTTCCGGCTCGGCTCGGTGTCCTCGGCGCTGGATACCGTGCCAGCAATCCAGATCGTGCTGGGGCTGCTGACCTTGCCGGTGCTGGGCGTCGCAGGCCTGTACCGCACGGTGGTTCGCTACATCGACCTTCGCGTCGTGGCAGCGGCCAGCGGCTCGCTGGCCCTCGTCGTGCTCGGGGTGTTCAGCCTGGCGCTGCTGATGAACGTGCACGTGCTGCCCCGCTCGGCGCTGCTGATCTACTGGTTCGTGGCGTTCACCTACGTGATCACATCACGCTTCATTGCCCGCCAGCTGCTTCGGCAGGGGCTGAAGAACCCGGGGCGCCCGCGCCTGCACACCATCATCTACGGCGCCGGCGACGCCGGCGTGCAGCTCGCGCAGGCGATGCAGTTCAGCACCGAATACCGCGCCGTCTGCTTCCTGGACGACCGCATCGACCTGCACCACAAGACGGTCGCGGGACTGCGCGTCTATGCCCCCTCGGCGCTGGACCGTGCCGTGGAGCGCCACGACGCTGCATTGATCGTGCTGGCGATGCCCTCGGTCACCTCGTCGCGCAAGCGCGACATGATCAAGGGCCTGGAAAGGGTCGGCCTGCCGATCAAGATGCTGCCGGGGCTGGTCGAGCTGGTCAACGGCCAGGCCGAGGTCTCGGACATTCGCGAACTCGACGTGGCCGACCTGCTCGGGCGCGACCCCGTTCCGCCACAACCCGACCTGTTCGCCCGCAACATCGCCGGCAAGACCGTGCTGGTCACCGGCGCCGGCGGCTCCATCGGCAGCGAGCTGTGCCGCCAGATCCTCTCGCAGAAGCCCGCGCGACTGGTCCTGCTGGACCATTCCGAGTTCGCGCTCTATTCGATCGAGCACGAGTTGCRCCATTCGGCGTCCACCGGTGGCGTGGAAATCATCCCCTGCCTGGGCTCGGTGCTCGACGAATCGCTGATGCTCGCCACCATGCGCCGCCACGGCGTGCAGACGGTCTACCACGCTGCAGCGTACAAGCACGTTCCGCTGGTCGAGAGCAACGTCCAGCAGGGCTTGCGCAACAACGTCTTCGGCACGAGGATGGTGTGCAAGGCGGCGCTGGCGGCCGAGGTCGAGACCTGCGTGCTGATCTCCACCGACAAGGCAGTGCGGCCGACCAACGTGATGGGAGCCTCCAAGCGCGCCGCCGAGCTGATCTTCCAGGCGGGCGCCCAGCGCGGCGGCCGCACCGTGTTCTCGATGGTCCGCTTCGGCAACGTGCTGGGCTCATCGGGTTCGGTCGTGCCGTTGTTCAAGCGGCAGATCCACGCTGGCGGCCCGGTCACGATCACGCACCCGGACATCATTCGCTACTTCATGCTGATCCCGGAAGCCGCGCAGCTGGTGATCCAGGCGGGTGCCATGGCCCGGGGCGGAGAGGTGTTCGTGCTCGACATGGGCGAACCGGTGCGCATCGCCGACCTGGCCCGTTCGATGATCCGGCTGTCGGGCCGGACCGAACGCACCGCCGAACAACCGGACGGCGACATCGAGATCAAGTTCGTCGGGCTGCGCCCCGGCGAGAAGCTGTACGAGGAACTGCTGATCGGCAACGAAACCGTGCCGAGCGGCCACCCACGCATCCTGTGCGCACGCGAGCGCTACATCGACTCGCCGCTGCTCGACAAGATGCTCGACTCGCTGCGCACGGCATGCGACGCCGATGACCACGACGGCATGCTGCGCCAGATCACCAACCTGGTTCCGGAATTCCGCTCGGCCGACGAAGTGAACAGCGAAGTGGCGGCTGCCCTGCAGCAGCGCTGATCAGGTTTGCGGCCCCGCCACCGGCTCGGGTTGCAATTCATGGTGGCTGGGCACGGTCAGGACCTGCAATCCCGTACGCCGTGCCAGCTCGATGGCCCGCTCCCGCTGTTGCGCCGTGGCACCCGGCATCGCGACGATCACATGCGTGGCACTGGCACGGATGTGGGGACGGGCGAGGTCGTCCAGGCTGCCGAGGACGCGCAGTCCCGCCACACGATGACCCCGCTTGTTCGGATCGTCGTCGAGCAGGCCGATCACGTTCCAGCCGTCGCGCAAGTGGATGCCGGCAATGAGGCGCCGCGCCGCATTGCCGGCACCCAGCACGATGGCGTGGCGCGGCTCGCCTCCGGCGCCATTGACGCGTGCCTGCGCATGCTCGCCCAGCATCCGGTAGCTCATGCGCAGCAGGCTGAGCGCCAGCAGCGCAAAGAGCGGATGCAACAGCAGCACCGCCCGCGGCACGCCGACCAGCTGCGCCATCATGACGACGACGGCGCTGCCGAGGCCGGCCAGCAGGCAGGCGGCGGCAATGCGCTTGAAGTCGTCGAAGCCATAGAAGCGCCACAGGCCGCGCCGCACACCCGTCAGCTGCAGGCCGGCCAGGTAAGCCAGCACCACGCCCGCGGCCACCCAGTCGTCATACACAGGCCGTCCCGGCTGCCAGCGCTCGAAGCCGAGCCGGAACAGGTAGGTGAAATGCCAGCAGGCGAGGATCACGATGCCGTCCGCGGCCGTCGCCAGCCACTTGCGCCACGGATCCAGGCCGGACATCTGGCGGTCCAGCCAGCCCCACACTTTGCTGTCGTTCATGAGCAGGAGACTCCGGGTTGAGCGCAGCGGCGGTGCGAACACCGTCCGCAGCGTGAGGCCGAGCACGCGCAGGTCAGTCCCGACCGTCGCGGTGTCGACATACTCGAGCGCGTACTGCAGCTTGGAAGGAAGGATGACCTCGATGTACTCGCGTTCGGGATCGGCCGCCTTCGCGAGCAGGTCGTTCTCGTCGCGGTAGTGCAGCGATGCCGCATCGGTGATGCCCGGGCGCACGCTCAGCACGCGCTCGCGCGATGCGTCGGGGTAGTGCTCCACGTAGCGCGGCACCTCGGGCCGCGGGCCCACGAGGCTCATCGTGCCGCGCAGCACGTCGATCAGCTGCGGCAACTCATCGAGCTTGTACTTGCGCAGCACCTGGCCGACGCSGGTGATGCGCGCATCGCCCGCCACCGTCAACTCGGGACCGGCGCCTGACGGCGGGGCGACGGTCATCGTGCGGAACTTGAAGATGCGGAACGGCCGGCCGAACCGGCCGACGCGCACCTGCCGGAAGAACACCGGCCCCGGCGAATCGAGCTTGATCAGCAACGCCATCACCGCGAAGGCCGGCACGAGAAGCGCCAGCCCCAGCGCCGACGCCGCGATGTCGATGGTCCGCTTCAGCACGACCTTGTCAGCTCAGCGCGGCATGCACCGCATCCACCACCCGCTGGACATCGGCATCGTTCATTCGCGTGTAGATCGGCAGGCTGACCAGGGTCTCGAATGCCTTCTGGCTGTGCGGGAACTGCGCTGCGGACAGCTGGTAGCGGTCGCGCCAGTACGGCTGCAAGTGCAGCGGGATGTAGTGCACGCTGCAGCCGATGCCGGCGGCGTACAGGCGCTCGATCAGCGCGTCGCGGCCGATGCGCGCGCCGTCGGCGAGCTGCACCACGTACAGGTGCCAGGCGTGGGCGTCGCCGGCCTGCGCATCGGGTGGGAGCCGCAACGGCAGGCCCGCCAAGCCGGCGTGGTAGAGCGCCGCGATCTCGGCGCGGCGGCGGCGGAAGTCGCGCGCCCGCTTCAGCTGGTGGATGCCGAGCGCCGACGCGATGTCGGTCAGGTTGTACTTGAAGCCCGGCGCGACGATCTCGTAGTACCAGCTCGGCACCTTGGCCGTGAAGCGATCGAACGCATCGCGGCTCATGCCGTGCAGGCGCATCACCTTGATGCGCTTCGCGAGCTCCGGATCGCGCGTGACGACCATGCCACCCTCGCCGGTGGTGATGGTCTTGTTGGCGTAGAAGCTGAACACCGTGACGTCGGAGTCCAGCGTGCCCACGAGCTGCCCGCCCACGGTGGTCGGCAATGCATGAGCCGCGTCCTCGACCACCTTCAGGCCATGCCGCTTCGCGACGGCCAGCAGCGCCGGCATGTCGGCGCCCAGGCCGGCGTAGTGCACCGGGATGACGGCCTTGGTGCGCGGCGTGATCGCCGCTTCCACCGCGGCCGCGTCGATGCACAGCGTGGCCGGATCGATGTCGACCAGCACGACATCGGCGCCGAGGTAGCGCACCACCTCGGCGGTGGCGGTGAAGGTGTGCGTGGTGGTGATCACCTCGTCGCCCGGGCCGATGCCCAACGCCTCGAGCGCGAGGTGCAGGCCGGCGGTGGCCGAGTTGACGGCCATCGAGTGCAGGT
Source organism: Rhizobacter sp. P2_H2 (assembly GCF_056403375.1). Lineage (NCBI taxonomy): Bacteria > Pseudomonadati > Pseudomonadota > Betaproteobacteria > Burkholderiales > Sphaerotilaceae > Rhizobacter > Rhizobacter sp. P2_H2. Next base: position 1,064 of record NZ_JBFUFP010000241.1, on the reverse strand, counting down.
CCGGGTCGCCGAGGAAGGCGGTGAAGTCTTCCTCGAAGCGCCGGGTCTTCGGGCCGGTCGTGACCCAGCCGGATTTCAGCGTGTCGACGACTTCGGCGATTTCTTCGTCGCCGATCTCGGGCAGGGCGAAGGGGAGGAACGGCAGGTTGGCAGACATGGTCAAGGCTTGGCGATCCAGGCGAGCACGTGGGTGCGCAGCGCCGGCAAGGTGTTGAAGAGAGTGTAGAGCGCGGGGTGCACCGGTGCGACCGCGCGCGCGATCGGCGGCGCAAGCGTCACGCGGCGCCGGTCGATGCGCCCATGCGGGAACAGCGCGCGCAGCCTGGCGAGCGGCACGCCGCGCACGTCCGGGTTGCGCGGGTTGTCGACCGTGAAGTCGTACCACAGCACCGCGCCGCCCGGCCGCACCCAGCGCCACATCGCCGCGGCCAGTTGCTGCTGGAACGCGTCGTCGAGCAGCGACGAGAACACCGTCGCGGCGAACACGATGTCCTGCGATGCATCGGTGATCGGTGCCTGCACCGCATCGCCTTCGTGCAGCGCCACCGCCGACGGCAGGCATGCCCGCGCCTGCGCGAGGCGTTCGGGCAGCAGTTCGATGCCGCTCAGCCGGTCGGGCGCGAAGCCGAGCCGCAGCAGCTCCAGCAGGTTGCCGCCCTGCCCGCAACCGACCTCCAGCAGCCGCAACGCCGACAGGTCGGTGACACCATGCCGCGCGAACAGCCCCAGCATCGCGCGCTGCCGCTCCTGCACCATCTGCCACACCTCGGACCGCAGCAGGCTGTAGCGGTCGCCGACCTGGCGGCGCGCGTAGCGCTGCGCGACACGGTCAGGTTCGTGCGTCATGCCGGCCCCCCCGGCAGCGCGTCGATGAAGCGCCGCGCCAGCACCGGATAGCTGTGGTTCTCGACGACGAACTGCCGTCCGCGCCCGCCCATCTCGCGCCGCGCGGCACCCCCCGCCGACACCAGCGTGCGCAGGCCCTGCGCCACCGCCGCGGCGTCTTCCGGCGCCACCGTGACGCCGCAGCCGGCCTCCGCCACCGGGTCGTTGCCGGCTTCCAC
>NZ_JBFUFP010000240.1:0-6360 GCF_056403375.1 Rhizobacter sp. P2_H2 | reverse complement strand
AAACAGAACAGACCGTCGTGAAACCTTGTACCCGGTTTCTGTCCGAACAAGATCAATACGCTCGTTGTCGTGGATACCACCCTTCAGCTTTTTCAGAGCCTTCTCTCGCGCAAGCCCAAAATCTTGCACATTGTCTTTTTTAAAGTGGACACCAAACATTACTACACCTCGAAGAGAATGAACCGCCGTCAATACGCTGTGTGACATCGGCCTCCACTCAGTTCCATTCGAGGTCATTTGTCCTCAGGATCTTCAATACCTCAATGACATTGCAATTATCTGTTGCAGGCGCACAATAATCCGTGTATATCCGGCAACGGCGGATGCCGAATCACTCTGTGCGACGCAAACTCCATCGCGCAGCACTCGCCGACAACACCCCCACCAACGTCCCCCAAGCGATATCAGCCACCGTGATCCCGACCGGCCACCCTTTCAGCGTCGCTAGGTTCGTCAGGTCATAGGTCGCGTAGCAGAGGAGCCCAAGCAGGCCACCCAGCCGCGCCGCATGCCACGCATCCCGCGCCGGCATCGCCGCGAACACCACCACGCCGATCGGGAACAGCAGGTAGAACACCGCCGCCGCGGCGACGTTGACCTGCTCTGCCATCAGATGCCCGATGCCAGCGCGGTACCAGTCGATCGCGATGAACCCCAGCCACAAGCCGTCGAGCGCCAGCAGCACGATGAGCGCTGCCGCATAAGAAACCACGTAGATACGCATGCGGCCGATGCTACGCCGCACCCGCCCAGCCCCTCGCCGTGACGCTCAGCGCGACTGCTTGAACGCCATCACCGCCTGGTTGCGCAGCGTGCGCAGCAGCGAGAGCTCCCGCTCCCCCAGGTCGATGCCGCCGGGCTGTGCCTTGTCGGCATAGATCAGCGCGAACGGCGCGCCCTTCATCAGCAGCGGCAGCAGCAGGAAGGCCGGCGCATTCACCTGCTGCCGGTACCACGCCGGCAGCCGCGCCGCGATGTTCGGCACCGTCGCATCCGAGATCAGCGTGTCGGCCCCCTTCAGGCACACTGCGCTGAACAGGTCGGGCGCGGTGCCCGGTGCCGGCTTCAGCGCCACCTTGAACTGCTTGCACGCGCCGTCCACGTCCTCGCCCATGCCGAAGCGGCCGGTCAGCATCTCGGTCTTCGGATCGCGCAGGCAGAACACGATGCGCCGGAACCCGAGCGCACGCAGCATCGTCTCCAGGATCATCCGCAACACGTCGTTGAGCTTGAAGTCCTCGACCATCGTGTTCGTGATGTCCTGGATCCCCGCACCCAGCATCGCCGCCGCCGCGTCCTGGTCGAACGGCTTCTGCTCCGGCACCGTCACGTCGATCGCGATCGTCGCCTGCAGCTCGTGCCCCGCCAGGCTGTCAGCATCGCTGACGATGGTCTTCGCGGTGCCGTTGCCGCCCGGCTGCTCCAGCAGGCGCCGCACCGGCGAGCCCGGCTGCACGCTCAGGCTCATCGCCTGCGCCAGCCCGGCCAGCCGCTGCTGCGCCAGCAGCGCCGCGGCCTGCATGTCGCGCGGGCTGATCTCGAGCACGCGTGCATAGCGCTGCGCCACCGCCGCGATCGCGCTGCTCGCGCGGCCCGGCTCGGCCTGCATCATCGCGTCGGTCACCTCGTTGGCCRCCATCGCGATCCAGCGCAACCGGTCGGCCTTCTCGCACGGCCGCGTCGGGAAATCGCCCACCGGCCGGCGCATGCAGCGCTGCAGGCTCTCGGGGAATCCCCAGGCCTTCGCRATGCCCAGCCCCAGCTCCTCGAAGCTCAAGCCCAGCACGCTGATCGACGCCGCATGCTCGCCCATCGTCGAGCCGCCCACGCCCTTGCTGCCGGTCAGCTTGCGCACCTGGCGCGCCTCGTCCGGGAAATAGAACTCCGTCAGCAACCGGCCCAGGTTCTGGAACATCGCGCCGATGAAGGCCTCCTCGCCCTCCTTCGACCCCGGCAGCAGTTCGTTGGCCAGCGAGCCGGCCATCAGCGAACGCAGGAACTCCTCCTTCAGCTGGTTCGCATGCCCCTTGTCGTGCATGTGCTCCAGCAGCACCAGGCTGAGCGCGATGTTGCGGATGCCGGCAAAGCCGATCAGCGCCACCGCGCGCGACACCGTGCTGATGCTGCCGCCGCCCGACTGCGCGTAGTGCGCGGTGTTCACCAGCCGCAGCAGCTTGTTGGTCAGCGCGACATCCTTCAGGATCTCGCTTGACAGGCTGGCCAGGCTCTCGGTCTCCGAGTTCGCGACGCGCTGGATGCGCACCACCGAATCCGACATCGCCGGGAAATCGCTCTTGTGCCGCATGCGCCGCAGCAGGAAGTCCAGCGTGCCGCTGCCGCCCTGGGCCGCCTGAGGGGCCTGCGCATCGCTGCCGGCCGGCACCAGCCACTCCTGCAGGGCCTTGCGGAACGCGGCCACGTCGGCATGCCGCTGCCCCGGGTCGCGTGCGAGGCTGCGCATCACGATCGCGCGCAACGCATCGTCGGCATCGCCGGCGGCATCCTTCGGCCACACCATGTCCTCGTGCGCCACGCGGTACATCGCGCGGAACGGATCCTTCTCGATCAGCAGCTGCCGCCCGCACAGCATCTCGGCCAGCACCAGCGCCGCCGAGAACAAGTCCATCGCCGGCGCCGGCTTCAGCCCGTGCGTCGCCTCGGGCGACATGTAGCCCGGCGTGCCGACCACCTGCTGCACATGCTGTGCATTCACGCTCGCGGCGATGCCGAAATCCATCACGCGCGCCCGGCCCTCGCCGTCGACCAGGATGTTCGACGGCTTCAGGTCGCGGTGGATCACGCCCGCGGCATGCGCGGCGCTCAGCGCGTCCAGCACGCCGAGCATCATCTCCACTGCGTCGCGCGCCGGCATCGCGCCCTTCGCGCGCAGCTGCTCGGCCAGCGTCGGGCCGGCCACGTACTCGAAGACAAGGTAAGGCTGCTGCTCGTGCACGTCGGCCTCGAACACCGGCACGATGTGCGGATGGGTCAGCCGGCTGACGCTGCGCGCCTCCTGCAGCCAGTGGCCCACCGATTCGGTGTCGGCACCGGGGCGCATCAGCTTGACGGCCACCTCGCGCTCCAGGCGCGGGTCGTGGGCGAGCCACACCGTCGCCTGCGCGCCCTTGCCGAGCAGGCGCCGCAGCTCGAAGCGGCCCAGGGTGGTCGGGCGCGTGGCCATGGCGACTGCTGGCATCGAGGGGATGACGGGCTACTGAGGACGCGAGCGCGACGCGGCCAGGCCGCGCAGGCCGCCCGCGGGCGGCGTCGCGTCATCTGCTGCCGGCGCATGGCGCGGCGACACCGGCACCGTGCCACTCGTCATCGCCTGGCGCGCGCCCTGCAGCGCCTCGCCGATCTCGCGCGCGGTCACCTCGAGCGGCCGCGCATAGCGCTGCGCCACCGCGGCCAGGCCGGCACCGATGCGCGCGGCCGGCAACTGGCTGACCACGTCGACCGCCTCGTTGGCGGCGCTCGCGGCAATGCGCAGCACGTCGCCGTCGCTGTCGGCGCTGCGCACCGGGCGGCCGGGCGGCAGCCGGCGCACCATGTGCAGCACCTCGTCGTTCAGGCCCCAGTGGCGCGCCACGGCGGCGCCCAGCAATTCGCTGTCGACGCCGAGCACCGCGAACGATGCGCCCTCTTCCGTCATGCCCGGCTGCTCGGCCTCGCCCGGCTCGGCGGGCGGAATCGGCTGCATCAGCTGGCGAATCTGTTCGGCTTCATCGGGGAAGTGGTACTGCACCATCAGGCGGCCCAGGTTCTGCAGCGTCGCGATCAGGTAGATCACCTCGGGGTCGTAGCCCGCCGGGCGCAGCACCTGCGCGGTGTGGCCTGCCAGGCGCACGCGGTCCATCAGCTTCTGCAGCGCGTCGGCGTGCGCCGGCGACAACGGGCCGGGCCAGGCGCGCAGCACCGAAGCCGCGGTGCGCACGCCCTTCAGCCCGACCAACGCCACCGCGCGGCGGATCGTCAGCACCGGGCCGTTGCCGGAAATCTGCGTGCCCTGCACCTGCGCCGAATTGACGGTGCGCAGCAGCTCGAAGCTGAGCGCCATGTCCTGCAGGATCTGCTGGGCGATCTCGTCGGTGCGCTGGCCCTCGGCCATCGCGAGCCGGCCCACGCGCTGCGCGACACCGGGCGCAGCCGGCAGGTGGCCGATGCTGCGCATGCGGTCGATCAGCAGCGCGATCGCGCCGCCGCTGTCCTGCGCGTCGGTCTCGCGCCAGCCCGACATCGCGCGCAGCATGGTGCGGGCGCTGTGATAGCGCTGGCGCTCCTGGCGGTCGGTCGCGCGGTTGGCGATGGCGCGCAGCGCATCGGGAATCGGCTTCGGCGTGCCCCAGGGCAGGCGGATGATCTCGCGGCCGACCGGCGGCAGGCGGTCGATCACGCGGGCGGTGTCGGGTTCGTCGAGCGCCGGCTGGCCGCACAGCAGCTGGTGCAGCACCAGCCCGGCACACAGCACGTCGCGCTCGGCCGCGAGCCGGGAGGCGCGCAGCTGGTTCGGGTCCATCGGCATCGCGCGGTCGTGGGCGCGGTCCGCGGCGGCGGTCTCGCCGGTGGCGGCCGGTGCCGAGGCAACGGCCAGCGCCATCACGCGCACCGTGCCCTGCTCGCTGAGCAGCACATGGTGCAGTTGCAGGTCGCGGTGTGCCACACCGGCTTCATGCGCGAAGGCCAGGCCTTCCAGTGCCTGGATCACCCAACCCACCGCCTCGTTGGCGGTCAGCCCGGGCGTGGCCGCGAGCCGTTCGGCCAGCGTGCTGCCGAGCGCGCGGTCGACCGCGACGTAGGGCCAGTGGTCCTGCACGCCCACTTCGATCACGTGGGCCAGGTTCGGGTGGTCGAGCCGGGCGGCAAGCTTGGCGTCGCGCGTCCAGGCCTCCAGGCCGGCGGCGTCGGCGGGCTGCACGCGCGGCAGCGTCAGCATCACCTCCTGCGAGGCACGCGGGTCGAACGCGAGCCACACCATGCTGCGGTCGCTCTTGCCCAGCAGCTGACGCAGCTGATAGCGCCCGAACGCGCGTGTCGGCGAGGTCTTGGCGGCAGGAGTCTCCGGAACGGACATGAGCGAGGCGCGATGTGACGAAGTTGCCTTATTGGACGACCGAATGCCGCATCGTGGTGCGCTGATGAACCCGGAAAAGCCGTGCCAATTTCCGCCGGCGGGCCGGGGTTCGGCGCGTCAGATGTCCAGCTCGACGACCTCTCCGGTGCCGGCGATCAGCGCGCAGCGCACCGGCTCGCCGGGCTGCAGCGCCTGCACCGCGTCGCGGTAGCGCTGCATCTGCTCGTGGTACGCCTGCTGCGCCTGCGGCTTGTGGGCGAGCTTGTAATCGAGCACCCACCAGACGCGCCGGCCGCCTTCGTCCAGCGCCACCAGCCGGTCGATGCGCAGCGGCTGGTCACCCTGCGCCACCGCCACCTCGTTGCCCGCCCACAGCAGGCCGGTGCGGTCGAAGAAGCGGCGGCCGCTCGCGTGCCGCAGCATCGTCGACGCGATGCGCAGCACCTCGCGCGGCGGGCTGTCGAACGCGGCCGCGGCGGCCGTGGCCAGCGTTTCCAGGTCGGCCTCGCCGGCGGCGCCGGTCGCCCACTCCAGCGTGCGGTGCACCGCCTGGCCGAGGCGCGAGGCGCGGTCGTCGCGTGCCGCGAAGGAAGCCGGTGCCACGTCGGCCACCACCGGCACCTGCGGCAGGCCCGGCAGCGCGAACGCCCCCTGCCCCGCCGCGGCCGATGCCACGTCGGCCGGTAGCCAGGCCGCCACCAGCGCCTCGACGCGCTGCCACCACGAGGCGCCGGGCGCCGCGATGTGCGGCTCGGTGCGGCTGAACACCACCTGCTCGCGCGCCCGGGTCATCGCGACGTAGAGGCCGTTGAGCTCCTCGCGCTGGCGCGCCACCTGCTCGGCCAGCATCGCCGGCGCCAGGGAAGGCGGCACGTCGCCCTCGGAGTAGACGAAGGCACAGCGCGCCGGCCGGTCCAGCTCGACCGGCCAGTCGACCAGCACGGTGGCGGTGTCGGTGCCGGCGCGCTCGGGGGCGCTGTCCATGATGAAGACGACGCGCGCCTCCAGCCCCTTGGCGCCGTGCACCGTCAGCAACTGCACCGCGTTGCGCTGCGCCGGCGGCGCCACCTTCAGCGCGCGGCGCTTCAGCGCGCGGACGAAGTTGTACGGTGTCGCATAGCGCGCGCCGTCGAGCGTCAGCGCCTGGCCGAGCAGCGCGTCGATCGCATTCAGCGCCGCGGCCCGCTGCTCCGGCGGCACGACCGCCGCGACGCGCTCTCGATACGCCCCCTCGGCGACGATGCGGTCCAGCAGGTCGTGCGGCGGCAGTTCGCGCGCGGCCTGCAGCC
>NZ_JBFUFP010000239.1:0-6364 GCF_056403375.1 Rhizobacter sp. P2_H2 | reverse complement strand
GGCTTTTTGCTTTGTGCGCCCCGCCTCGTCAAATGGCGAACTTTTTCGCCAGGCCGTCCGGGCGGAGTTCGTCGTACTCCTCGAACGGCTGGTGGATCCACGGGCTCGTCGGCAGCAGCTCGACGTAGTAATCCGGCGTGTAGCTCGACACGCCCTTGGTCCAGATCACCGCCGAGCGCAGTTCGGCGATCGCCGGCATGCCGCGCAGCCGGTCGACCACCGCGCGCAGCGTGACGCCCGAGTCCGCCAGGTCGTCGACCAGCAGCACCCGTCCGGCGAGCTCGCCCTTCGGCAGGGTGATGTACTTCGCCATGTCGAGCCGGCCCTGGATGGTGCCGGCCTCGGCCCGGTACGAGCTCGTCGACATGATGCCCAGCGGCTTGTCGAACACGCGCGACAGCACGTCGCCCGGTCGCATCCCGCCGCGCGCCAGGCACAGGATCTGGTCGAACTCCCAGCCCGAGGCATGCACCTTGAGCGCCAGGCGCTCGATCAGCATGTGGTACTCGTCCCAGGACACGTAAAGGTGTTTGCCGTCGTCGGTCAGCATGTTCAAAGGCTCCAGGCGTCAGGCTTGATAGGGGTGGCGCAGCAGGATGGTGTGCTCGCGGTCGGGACCGGTCGATACCATGTCGATCGGCCGGCCGATGAACTCCTGCACGCGCTCCAGGTAGCGCCGCGCGTTCAGCGGCAGCGCATCCCATTGCGTGATGCCGGCGGTGCGCTCGGTCCAGCCCGGGAAGGTGTCGTAGATCGGCTTGCAGGCGACGATGTCGTCGGCATCCAGCGGCAGGATGTCGATGCGCTTGCCGTCCAGTTCGTAGCCCACGCAGACCTTGATCTCCGGCAGGCCGTCGAGCACGTCGAGCTTGGTGATGCACAGGCCCGAGATGCCGTTGATGATCATCGAGCGCTTCAGCAGCGCGGCATCGAGCCAGCCGCAGCGGCGCGGACGGCCGGTGACGGTGCCGCGCTCCTGGCCGACGGTCGACAGGTGGTGGCCGACCGTGCCGGGCTCGTTCATGTCGAGCTCGGTCGGGAACGGGCCGCTGCCCACGCGCGTGGTGTATGCCTTCGTAATGCCGAGGATGTAGTGCAGCAGGTCCGGCCCGACACCCGCGCCCGCCGCGGCGTTGCCGGCGACGCAGTTGCTGGAGGTCACGTACGGGTAGGTGCCGTGGTCGATGTCGAGCAGCGTGCCCTGCGCGCCCTCGAACAGGATGTTGGCGCCCTCGCGGTGCTTCATGAACAGCGTGTAGCCCACGTCGGCCAGCATCGGCTTGAGCTGCTCAGCGACCTTCATCGCCAGGTCGTAGATCGGCTGGAACTCCAGCGGCTTCGACTTCAGGTAGCCGCCCAGCGCGAAGTTGTGCAGCTCCAGCAGCTCGCGCAGCTTCTTCGCGAAGCGCTCCGGATGCTTCAGGTCCTGCACGCGCAGCGCGCGGCGTGCCACCTTGTCTTCATACGCCGGCCCGATCCCCTTGCCGGTGGTGCCGATCTTGCCGGCGCCGCTGGTCTCGCGCAGCGCCTCGCGCGCCTTGTCGACCTCGACGTGGAACGGCAGGATCAGCGGGCAGGATTCGCTGATGAACAGGCGCGAACGCACCTCGAGCCCGATGGCCTCCAGGCGCTCGATCTCGCCGAGCAGGTGCACCGGATCGACGACCACGCCATTGCCGATGTAGCAGGCCACGCCCTCGCGCATGATGCCCGACGGGATCAGCTGCAGCGCCGTCTTCACGCCCTTGATCACCAGCGTGTGGCCGGCGTTGTGGCCGCCCTGGAAGCGCACCACCGCCTGCGCGTGGTCGGTCAGCCAGTCCACCACCTTGCCCTTGCCTTCGTCACCCCACTGGGTGCCGACCACGACCACGTTGTGGCCGCCGCGTGTCTGTTCCATGTCTGTCCTGTCCAATGTCTCGAATGGGTGGATCGGCAGGCGGCGTCAGAGCGCTCRCACCTGCCACTGGCCGGCCTGCGCGACCAGCTCGCGGTCGCAGTCGAATTCCTGGCCTTCGTGTTCATGCCCCGGCAGGATGCAGACGACCGACTCGCCCTGCTCCCTCAGTTGCCGGATCGCGGCGCGCAGCGAGGCATCCTCGCCCCAGGGTGCACGGATCGCCGCCCGCATCGCCCGCGGCGGCGCGATCAGCACCAGCTCCTTCAGGTCGATCAGGCTGAAGCCGACTGCGGGCCGCGTGCGGCCGAACACCGCGCCGACCTCGTCGTAGCGGCCGCCGCGCGCCACCGCATCGCTGGAGCCGGCGGCATACACCGCGAAGCGCGCGCCGCTGTAGTAGTCGTAGCCGCCCAGGTCGGCCAGGTCGAAGCCGATGCGCACGCCGGCGTGGGCCTGCTTCAGGTGCTGCGTGAGCCACTGCAGGTCGTCGAGCGCCGCGGTGATCAGCGGCAGCGCGGGCAATTGCGTGCGGGCTGCCGCCAGCACCTCTTCGCCGCCATACAGCCGCAGCAGCGCCAGCAGGCCGCTGCGCGACGGCTCGGGCAACGACGCCGTGAGCTCGACCACGCTGGGTTGGTCCTTCGCGGCCAGCGCGGCATACAGCGCGGCCACCGCCGACGCCGGCAGGCCGCTGCCGGCCAGCAGCGCCCGCACGATGCGTGCGTCGCCCATGTCGAGCGTCAGCTGGTTCGCACCGGCGCGCTGCAGCAGGTCGAGCGCGAGTTCCTGGACTTCAAGGTCGGCCTCGAGGCCACGGTGGCCATAGATCTCGGCACCGAACTGCAGCGGCTCGCGCGTCACGTGCAGGCCGGCCGGGCGGGTGTGCAGCACCGGCCCGCAGTAGCACAGCCGGGCCACGCCCTGGCGGTTCAGCAGGTGCGCATCGATGCGCGCGACCTGCGGCGTGGTGTCGGCGCGCACGCCGATCGTGCGGCCGCTGAGCTGGTCGATCAGCTTGAAGGTCTTCAGGTCGAGTTCACGGCCGGTGCCGGACAGCAGCGATTCGATGTGCTCCAGCAGCGGCGGCATCACCAGTTCGAAGCCGTAGCTGCGAGCCCCGTCGAGCAGGTCTCGACGCAGATCCTCGATGCGCCGCGCCTGCGCAGGCAGGACGTCGGCGATGTGCTCGGGCAGGAGCCAAGCAGACGACATGTGAATCACCGGGTATTAAAAACGAGATTGTACCGGGGGGATGACCCACCCCCGAGGCGCTGACGCGCCTCCCCCTCGAGGGGGCGCCACCACTGGACCGGCGGAGCCGGATCCACGGTGGCCGTTGGATCCACGCCTGCCGACGCCGCGTTCAGCCCAGACAGAAGTAGAGCGCGATGAGTCCGGCCAGCATGCTGCTCAACCCGATGAACCGGATCTGGCCGTCAGACAGCCGGGTCGCTCGCTCGAACACCCGCCGCCAGGCGCCCGGGCTGATGAACGGCAGTACGCCCTCCAGCACCAGCATCAACGCCAGCGCGGCCAGCAGGGTGTCCGACATGAATCGCGCAGGTCACTCGGCGGCAGCAGAGGCGGCGTGCTTCTTGACGCGCGCCGGCGCCGCGGCGGACTCGCGCCCGGGGCCGCGCATCGCCTTGAAGAACTCGCCCGACGGATCGACCACCATCACGTCGGACTTGCTGCGGAAGGTTGCGCGGTAGGCCTCGAGGCTGCGGTAGAACTGGGCGAACTGCGGATCGCGGCCGAACGACTCGGCATAGATCGCCGACGCCTTCGCATCGCCATCGCCCTGCACCTTCTGTGCATCGCGGTACGCCTCGGCGACGATCACCTCGCGCTGGCGGTCGGCATCGGCGCGGATCTTCTCGCCTTCGGCCGCACCGGTCGAACGCAGCTCGTTGGCCACGCGCTTGCGCTCGGATTCCATGCGGCTGTAGACCGAGCTGGTCACGTTGGCCGAGAAGTCGACGCGCTTGATCCGCACGTCGATGATCTCGATGCCGAAGGCCTTCGCCTCGTCGGTCAGGCGCACCCGCACACCCTGCATCACGCGGTCGCGGTCGGTCGCGAGCATCGCCTGCACCGTGCGCTTGGTCACCTCTTCGTTGAAGGCGGCCTGCACGATCGGGCTCAGGCGGTTCTCGACATTGCGCATGTCGGTGCCGTTGTTGCGGATGAACTGCTTCGGATCGATCACGCGCCACTTGACCAGCCAGTCGATGACCAGGCTCTTCTTCTCGGCGGTGAAGATCGGGCGCGTCTCGGGGCTGTCCAGCGTCTGCACGCGGCGGTCGAGGAAGACCACGTTCTGCAGCGGCGGCGGCAGCTTCGCCTTCAGGCCCGGTTCGGAGATGACTTCCTTGATCTCGCCCAGTGCATAGATGACCGCGAACTGGCGCTGGTCGACGATGAACRGGACGGAGGACAGCAGCATCAGTGCCACCAGGGCACCGGCGACGAGCATGGCGAGTCGATTCATGGTGAGCTTTCTGCGGTTCTCTTCGCCGTGGGATCAGCGGCCGTCGCGGTCGCGGCTGCGCTGGCCGTCGCGCGAGCGGATGTCGACGCTGCCCGGGGTGCCGGCCGGGGCCTCGGTGGGCGTGGTGGCCGGCGCCGTGGTGGCCGGCACGGCACTGCCGACCTGCTGCATCAGCTTGTCGAGCGGCAGGTACAGCAGGTTGGAGTTGTCGCGCGTGTCGACCATCACCTTGCTGACGCTCGAATAGACCTGCCGCATCGTGTCGATGTACATGCGGTCGCGCGTGACCCCGGGCGCCTTCTGGTACTCGGTGAACACCTGGTTGAAGCGTTGCGCATCACCCTCGGCCGTCGCGACGACGCGGGCCTTGTAGGCCTCGGACTCCTCGCGCAGCCGTGCAGCCGTGCCTTGCGCCTTCGGGATCACGTCGTTCGCATAGGCCTGCGCCTCGTTCTTCGCGCGCTCGCGGTCGGCACCGGCGCGGAACGCATCGTCGAACGCGGTCTGCACCTGCTCGGGCGCCTGCACGCTCTGCACGTTGACGTTGACGATCAGGATGCCGGTGCGCAGCCGGTCGAGCTGGGTCTGGATCGACTTGACGAGATCGATCGCGATCGCATCGCGCTGCTCGTACAGCACCGAGTCCATGTTCGCCTTGCCGACGATCTCGCGCACCGCCGATTCGGCGGCCTGCTCGACGACGATGTCATCGGGGTTGCGGTTCTCGTACAGGTACGAGCGCGCATCCTTCAGCCGGTACTGCACGCTGAAGCGGATGTCGATGATGTTCTCGTCCTGCGTCAGCATCGACGAATCGCGCAGCCCGGTGGCCTGCACCACGTTGCTGCGGCCGATCTCCTTGGTGCGCAGCTGCGTGACCGGCACCGTCTCGTGGGCCTGGAACGGGTACGGGAAGCGCCAGGTGAAGCCGGCGTCGACCGTGTGACTGTACTTGCCGAACGAGGTGATGACCGCCTGCTGGCCTTCCTGCACGATGAAGAAGCCGCTGAAGGCCCAGATCAGCACGACCACGCCGGCGATCAGGCCGATGCCGATGCCGGCGCTGCGCATGTCGGGGCCGCCGCCATTGCCACCGCTGCCGCCGCCCGAGCCGTTCGAGCGCTGTCCGCCCTTGCCGCCGAACAGGCCGCTCAGCTTGCGGTTGAAATCACGCCACAGCTCGTCGAGGTCGGGCGGGCCGTCGCCGCGGCCGCCGCTGTTCAGCACCGGGGCCTGGACGCCGGAGCGCGCACCGCGCAGGCTGGCGAAGGCCGCGCCGCCCAGACCGGACAGCAAGGCCTTGGCTGCATGGGCCACGTCACGAACCTGCGAGGCGGGGCCGGCGGCAGGCAGAACTGGGTTGGAGCTCATGGTCATGTGGGTGTGCAGAGGATTCGGGCTCACGCTGCGGCGTCGGGCAGCTCGGACGGATCCGAGGGATACGCCAACGGCGGAGTTGAGGATGAATGCATGGCGTTCAAGTCGTCCTGCAGCGTGCCGGCCACCGCGGCCGACAGGATGCGGCGCAGTTCCGGCAGGCCGCGGCCGTCGAGCGCGCTGACGAAGACGCGTGGGACTCGCACGCCGCCTTCAAGTTCCAGCACGTCGGCGTGATAGCGGGGGTGCTGCGCGAATTCGAGCTTGTCGAGCTTGTTGTAGACCAGCACCTGCTGGATGTCGGCCGCGCCGATGTCGCCCAGCACGCGCTGCACCTCGGCCATCTGCTCGGCCAGCACCGGGCTCGCGGCATCGACCACGTGCAACAGCAGGTCGGCGTCGGCCGCCTCCTGCAGCGTCGCCTCGAAGGCCTCGACCAGCTTGTGCGGCAGGTCGCGGATGAAACCGACGGTGTCCGAGAGCGCGGCCGAGCGGCTGATGTCTTCGAGGTAGAGCTGGCGCGTGGTGGTGTCGAGCGTCGCGAACAGCTGGTCGGCCGAATAGCTCTTCGCCTTCACGAGCGCATTGAACAGCGT
>NZ_JBFUFP010000238.1:0-6366 GCF_056403375.1 Rhizobacter sp. P2_H2 | reverse complement strand
CCCAGGCCCTGGTCGGCCGAGACGATGTTGCCGCTGATGGTCGCGCGGAACGAGACGGTGCCATTGCCGTTGCGGATGACCTCGAAGTCTTCCCAGGTGCTGGCGACCGGCGCGGTGGCGTTCAGGAACGAGGTTCCCGTCGCGGTCGCGCTGACGAAGTTGTTGTTGGCCACGGCACGAAGCGTTGACGCGTCTGCCGAGGCGGCGAATGCGCCCAGCATCGCGGCCATCGCAACGGCCTGTCGGGTACTCCACTGCATGTTGCTCTCTCCTTGAAGGTTTCTTGTTGGCTTCCCCAGGCGTCCCTCGGCCTCGTCGCGAGGCCGCACCTGTGGCAAGGCATCCCAATCTATGAGCCCGGCCGGCCTTTTCCTGTGTCTCTTTGCAAGACTCGTCTGCGCAAAGTGGAACCGCTTCCAGCCAGCGCGGCGATTTGATCATTCCTGGCGGGGCGGCGCCTGAGGGTAAGTCCGGACTTTCACTGTTTCAAAGTGCATCCGCGTTGGCGACAATGCGCCCGGATTCCAACAACGATCGAGGAGGAAAGCGTGAGATTGACAGCGATCATCGTGACGGCGTTCGCGCTGGCCGGCTGCGCCAGCGTGGCCGAGCAGTCGGCCGACCTGGCCGGCCAGCGCAGCTGCTGCACGGCCATGTCGGAGTTCAAGTTCGTCCCCCTGCCCGCCAAAGGCGTCGACGTTCCCCTGTTCCCGGCCTATGCCCCGGTCTACGAGTTCGACGGACGAAAGAGCTACTTCGCGCCGTTCATCGTCAGCGGAAGCAACGTGCGCTCCATCGACATCGAGAGCGACCTGAACGGCTACCGCGATCTTCAATTCCTGGCGCCGGCGTTCCTGTTCCTCGGCAGGAAGCATGAGCCGCTGGCACTGGCGACGCCGGCCCTGCGGTACGAGCCTCCCGGCATCATCCGGTTCGGCCACATGGAAGGGACAGTGCTGGTGCCGGAAGACGCCGCCTTCATGGTCGTCCTGAGTGCCCCGGCATCGGAGGCCGTCTCGGTCGACCACCCGGGCACCAGCACGATCTTCATGATGCAAGGGAACATCCCGATCGTCGTCCCCCACCGTGGGAAGACCGCGGTGTACGAGCCGGCGCCGACGGGCAAGCTCGTGTTGACACCCATCGCGCGCGAGTCAGGCAGCCCCGTTCGTTGACGTCAGGCCTCGGGTGCGTGGCACACCGCTTCGATGTTGTGCCCGTCCGGGCCGATGACGAAGGCGGCGTAGTAGGTGGCGTGGTAGTGCGGGCGCAGGCCCGGCGCACCATGGTCCTTGCCGCCGGCCGCCAGGGCCGCGCGATGGAAGGCATCGACCTGCCCGCGCGTCTTGGCCGTGAAGGCCAGGTGAAGATGGGCCGGCTTCTCGTCGGTCTGGAAGATGCACAGCGAGCAGGTGCCGTCCGGGCGGCTCAGCTCGACACCGTACGCGGGCGTGCCCTCCGAGACGAGGGCGACGCCGAGCGGTTCGAGCGCCTGGAGGAAGAACGCCTTGCTGGCCGCGTAATCGCTGGCGCCGAATTTGACGTGGTCGAACATGCGGGTCAGTCCATGTGCTCGATGTCTGCGGGCATCGCGACCCAGCGGTGCATGCGTTCTTCGTACACCGAGAACGTGGGGCCGGGAAAGGAGGGGTCGGCGAACGCGCCGACGGGAATGATGATGCTGTCTTCGCGCCCCTCGATGGTGTAGTACACCGTGGCGCCGCAGGTGGCGCAGAAGTGGAAGGTGGCGCGGCTTCCGCCATCGCCGACCCGGTCGAAGGTGCTCGAAGCGCCGGCCAGGGCCACCGACTCGGCGGGGAATCGCGCCTGTGCGGCGAACACGCTGCCCGTCCTGCGCTGGCAGGCCAGGCAGTGGCACACGGAGACGCGAACGGGCTCGGCCGACGTGATGGCCGTGAGCTGTCCGCAGGAGCAACTGGCAGTTCGGGTCGTCATTGCTTCAACGGCGCCGCGTCGGGCCGCCTCATTCGCCAAGCCAGCGCGGAGTATGCAACGACCCGGATGCAGGCATCATGGCCGCCGACATGACACCTCTGAATCTTCCGTTCGACACCTTTGACTGGATCTGCGGACTGGTGATCAACGGCTTTCTCGCCTTCTTCGTGCTCGCTGCGATCACCGCTGCAGGTCGCCCGTTGTGGGGCATCCGACTTCGAGTGATCCTCGCGCGCCGGCCGCCGCCGCATCCCGCGCCGACAGCGCGCAAGCGCCGCCGCATCTTCTGCAACGCCGGTCGGTACGAAGGGCAGCCGTCGTGACGCACTCCCGCCGCTAGAATCCGCAGCCTCGCTCGCCGTAGTTCAATGGATAGAACGGCCGCCTCCTAAGCGGCAAATACAGGTTCGATTCCTGTCGGCGGGACCAGCGCAGAGCAAGGCGGGCCCGCCTTCCTCCATCCCCCTTGAGAGGGTTTCAGAACCCTGGCACCGGCCCTAAGCTGGCCCTCCGATCAAGGAGGAGTCTCAATGACTTTGAAAGCAAAACTCGCCGCACTGGCGGTCCTGTCCCTCGCAGCGGCCGCGCACGCCGAGGTCATCACGTTCAAGTTCACCGGTACCGTGACCCAGAGCCTGCCCCTCGCACTGACCGGCGCGAAGGTGACTGGAACGTTTGCCTATGACACCGATTCCATCTACATCGATCCCCCCCCGAAGCCCAGCGAAACCAGCAGTGCCACGTACGACGGAATTCCCCAGTCCATGCGCATGCACGTCAACGGCCACACCTTCGAATCCGAAACCGTCAAGATCTTCATCTCGAACAACTCCAACAGCAATGTCGAAGACACGATCAGTGTCATCGGAGAGGGGATGACCTTGGACGGCACGCGGTTCGAGCAGGGATCCTTCGGATTCGAGCTCTACAGCGGCCCCGGCAACACCCGAGCGCTCCACGGCAGCCAGCTGCCCAAGCGCATCCTCGTGAAGCGGTTCGACCTCCAGAAGTACGGATTCGGCATGGTGGATGGATCAGGAGATGGAGGCCTCGTCGCGTTCGAGGTCGACCGCATCAAGGTCGTCCGCCCGGCGGCACAGGACGACGTCGACGAAGAATGATGCAGGGGGCGCGGGCGCTGATGGGGTGCCATGGTCCAATCGCCGGACGCCCTGCCCCGCCGAAACCAAGAACGCCATGACGGCATCCGACGAGCCCTGGACCCTCCGTGAAGCCCGCGTCGGTGACGCACCGACGATCGCCGCGCACCGCTACTACCGTGGCGAGCCGCAATCCGACATCGACGCCTATGCCGACTGGATCGGGCCGCGTATCGAGCGCGGCACCTACGTCGGCTTCGTCGCCGAGCTGGCCGGCCAGCCGATCGCCGGGGCCGGCGCCGTGTTGCTCGATTGGGGGCCGATACGCGGCGAGCCCGGCGGCACCCGGGCGCGCATCGTCAACGTATTCACCGAGGCGGCGCATCGCCGCCAGGGCCTTGCCCGCGCCTTGCTCGACCGGGTGATGGACTCGTGCGATGCGCGAGGCATCCGCGTGTTCAACCTGGCTGCGTCGAGTGACGGTGCGCCGATCTACCGCGCGCTCGGCTTCGTCCCGTACGACAACGAGATGATCCTGCGACGCTGAGCCGGCTGCGTCAGCGGCGCAGCCGCCCGCTCGCATCGACGATCGACAGATCGACGAAATCGAGCCCGGTGTGGTCGCTCGGGCTGTAGTTGATGCGCAGGCCGCCGAGGTCGTAGGCCGACATGCCGTTGAGCGCGGCCAGCACCGAGTTGCGGTTCGGCGCGCGGCCGGCGCGGCGGATCGCCTCGACCAGCACCTTCGCGTCGGCGAAGCCCTCGACGAGCGCCGGCGTGATGTCCTCGACGTGCGCCGCCTTCGCGAACTCCAGCACCTCCTTGATCAGCGGCGACGAGATCGCCCGCTCGTTCGGAAACACCTGCGCGATGATCGTGCCGTGCGCGTTGGACTTCATCAGGTCGATGAAGCCCTTCGAGGCGTTGTTCGACAGCGTGACGATCTGCGCCTGCAGGCCCGCCGCGCGGATCTGCGCGGTGCCGCCGGCCACGGCCTGCGCCGAGCCGACGAACAGGATCGCCTGCGGCTGTGCCTTCTGCAGGGCCTCGACCGTCGGTCCGAACTCGGGCTTCTGCTGGTTGAACTGGCCGGCGAACACCGGCGTGATGTGACCGGCCTCAAAGCCGGCGCGGGCCCCGGCCATCGCGTCGAGCCCCGACGAGTCCTCCGGGACCACGACGGCGATGCGGTTCACACCCACCCCCATCAGGTGCTCGATCGCACGCTGGGCCTCGCGCGACGACGACGCGCGCACGTTGAACACATAGGGCTGCACCGGCTTGCGCAGCACCGCGGCGCCGGTGAGCGGCGCGACCAGCGCGATCTTCGACTGCTCCAGCACCGGCAGCATCGCCTGGGTCTGCGGCGTGCCGCGGCTGAGGAACAGCGCAACCACCTTCGGATCGGCCGCCAGCGTCTTCGCGTTCTTCGCGGCGAGCGGCGGCTGGAACTGGTCGTCGAGCGACACCAGCTCGAGGCGCTGGCCGTCGATGCCGCCACGGGCATTGATCGTGTCGAAGTAGAGGGCGGCGCCGGCCGTCATGTCGCGCACACCGGCTGCGACCGGGCCGGTGAAGCCGGCGGTCTGGCCGATGCGGATCTGGCCTTGGGCCGGCGCAAGCGCCACCACGCTGGCGACGAGCGCCAGCAGACTCTTCCATGCGTGCATTCGAATTCCCTTGTAGGTGTGGAAGCTTCCACTTGTCGTACAAGTCTAGTGATCGATGTCACGACTCCGGTTGACGGATCTGCGAATTCGACGGCAAGAAGTCACGATTTTCGGAAGCGGGCCTCGGTGGCGCAGAGGTGGGCAACTGTCAACTGCGCGCCACAGTGCGGTGCTCGATGCCGGACACGTTTTGTTGCGTTCGCGGCCATCACGTGCAATGAGCCCGCCAGCAGCGCCGCACCAGACAGGCCTTTGCCACCCCGCTTGACATTCCCACGCTTCGCATCACGCGCAGGCGGAGCCCACCTCCACGCCGTCCTCCCACGACACCGGCTGCAACCTCTGCATCGCGTTCTGCTCGATGACCCCGATGCCCAGCGCGGCACCGACCATGGAGCTGCACGAGATGGTGCTCGGCACGCCGGCGGAGCTGCAGGCGCATGCGGCGCTGATGCAGAAGTTTCCGGAGATGGAACATGCCAGCCCGAACATGGCGCATGTGAAGCCGGGCGCCGACGGCCAGATCGTCTGGCAGTTCACGCAGCCCGGCGAGTTCCGCTTCGCCTGCCTGCAGCCCGGGCACTTCGAGGCCGGCATGCTCGGCCGGCTGGCCGACCCGAAGATGCTGGACACCCTGCGCGAGGGCGACAAGCTGCGGTTCCGCGCCGAGCGGGTGGACGGGGCGATCACGGTGGCGGCGATCGAGGCCGCAAAGTGACGCAAGAAAGGACGCAAGAAAGGACCCGAGCTCAGCGCGTCGACACCACGCCTGCGCCCGGCCGCCCCGACGCCGCCGCCAGGCACAGCAGCCCGAGCGTGGCGCTGCACTCGCCGGCCGTCGCGATGCACTCCAGCCCCTCGCGCTCGACGTAGGCCGGCAGCTGCAGCCAGGCCGCCGGCACCTCCAGCATCACCTGCGAGCGTTCGGTGCGCACCCAGCCCGCGTCGGCCAGCTGGCCCAGGTAGATCCAGGTCTGCCGCCGCGACAGGCCGGCCAGCTGCCCCATGAAGGCCTGCGACACCGGCAGCGCGATGTGCGGCCCGCGCGCGCCCGACTGCGTCGTCGCGAACGCCGCCGCGAAGGTCGCGAGCACGTTCACCAGCCGCTGGAAACCGCCGCCCGCGAGCCGCAGCGCCAGTTGCTCCTGCATGCGCAGCGCCGTTGCCGAATGCAGCCGGCCGATGTCGTCGCCCGGCCCGCCATCGCCACTGCGGCCGGCATCGCGTGCCGCCCGCACCGTCGATGCCGGCACCTTGACGGCCACGACATCGATCAGCGCCGTCACGTCATACAGCGCGCGCTCCTGCCCGAGCGGCGAGCCCCAGCCGATCACGTCGCCGCCCCACAGCACCGCCACGCCCACCTCGGTGCCCGCGGCCACGCGGATGTGCAGGCTGACCGCGCCCTGGCGGATCGCCATCCAGTCGTGCAGCTCGCCGCCGACCCGCACGATGGCCTGGCCGCGCCGGAACACCTGCTCCACCGCCTCGTCGATCCAGTGCTGCTGCATCACCACACCGCCAGCGTCTTGGCCATCACCCGCTGCAGCCAGCTGCGCGAGGCCGCTTCCGACACATCGCCGCTGCCGGCGCTTTCCAGCGAGGCATTGGCCACGTCGCGCGAGTTGACGACGTTGCCC
>NZ_JBFUFP010000237.1:0-6385 GCF_056403375.1 Rhizobacter sp. P2_H2 | reverse complement strand
ATCGAGCTGTCGTGCCCCGGCCCGGTCGAGGCGGTCGACGAGAACTTCGACGTGAGCATCCTGTCGGTCGGCGACCGCCCGCTCGATGGCGACTTCGTCGCGCGGCGCCTCGCGCGCTCCGAGGTCATCACCTGCGCCTCGCCCGAGTACCTGAACCGCCGCGGCCGGCCGGTGCACCCGTCGGAGCTGGCCGGGCATGAGGCGATGGTGCCGACCTTCCTGCGGGAGCTGACCTTCCACGAGGGCGTGTGGGGCGATGACGAGCCGTCCGGCGAGTCGTACACGCTGACGCCGGGGCGGCCCGCGCTGGGCACGACGCACATCGACACGATGTACGCCGCCGCGCTCGCCGGCATGGGCATCGCCGGGCTGCCGTCGTTCGTCGTCGAGGACGCGCTGATGGAGCACGCGCTCGAACGCGTGCTGCCGCGCTGGCACCTGCTGACGACCACGATCTACGCCGCGATGCCGACGCGCAAGCACGTGCCGGCGCGCACGCGGGCGTTCATCGATTTCCTGCTGGAGACTTTCGGCGGCGGCGAGACCGACCCATGGCTCGCCGCCGCCGGCTGCCAGACGCGGTAGGCGCTGGCGCTCCCCGGATTCGCATCCGGGCTACCGGAACACGTCCTGGCGGGTCTCGCCGACCAGGCGCTCCAGCAGCCGCGCCAACGCGCCGAGCCCGTTGTAGCGGCTCGCGGTGCGGTGCGCATAGCGCCACACCAGCGGCAGGTTCTGCAGGTAGCCGTCCTTGCCGTCGCGGTGGTACAGCCGCGCGAAGATGCCCAGCACTTTCAGGTGGCGCTGCAGGCCCATCCACTCGAAATCGCGCCAGAACTCGCCGAAGTCGGCCTGCACCGGCAGGCCGGCCTTGCGCGCGCGCTCCCAGTAGCGCACCGCGAGGTCGATCTGCACGTCTTCCTGGAGCTCGATGTAGGCATCGCGCAGCAGGCTGGCCAGGTCGTAGGTGATCGGGCCCCAGACGGCGTCCTGGAAGTCGAGGATGCCGGGGTTGGTGGCCGCGCCGGCCGCCGGGCAGACCATCAGGTTGCGCGAGTGGTAGTCGCGGTGCACCAGCACCATCGGCTGGGCCAGGTTGTTCTGCACGATGCGCTCGACGCAATCGGCCCATTGGGCCTGCTCGTCGGCCGTCAGCACGTGGCCGGCGTGCTTCACGTACCAGTCGGGGAACAGCTGCATCTCGCGCATCAGCAGCGTGCGGTCGTAGGCCGGCAGCTGCGACGCCGCCTCGATGCCCTGCAGCCGCACCAGCGCCTGGCTCGCATCGGCATACAGCGCGTGCGCGCTGCGATCGTCGAGTTGCGACAGGTAGGTCTGGTCGCCCAGGTCGGACAGCAGCATGAAGCCGTCCTCGGCATGCCAGTCGAGCACCTCGGGCGCGTTCAGGCCGGCGGCGCGCAGCAGCGCGGCGACCTTCACGAACGGCCGGCAGTCCTCCTTCTCGGGCGGCGCATCCATCACGATGCGCGTGCCGGCCTCGGTGTCGACCCGCAGGTAGCGGCGGAAGCTCGCGTCGTTGCTGGCCGGCCGCGCCCCGCTCGCGTGGGTGCCCCGGCCCGCCAATTGCCGCAGCCAGCTTTCGAAGGCGACGCGGCGGCTGTCGTCGGGCCAGGCCAGCGGGGGCACAGTCGACCCGGAGGTCGTCGGATCAGGGGTCAGGGGCATGTGGGGATACTGCTCGTGGATAATCGATTCTACAAATCGCCCTGGGCGCGCCGCCTGTCGTCGTGCCGGTGCCGCGGCGCCGAGCCGTCCCTCCGCTCCTGATGTCCTCGCTCCCTTGCTGCCGCCGTTCCCACTCCGACTCTGCGTCTGCGCGATCCGCTTGAGCCTCGCGGCCTCGGCCGCGGGCTGGGCGTCGGTCGGGTGGGCGCAGGCGGTCGTGCCACCGGCTGCCGCGGCATCGGCGGCATCCGCGGCTTCGGCACCCGCACCGGCGTCCGCCGCCTCCGCACCGGACAACGCGATGGTGCTCGAGGCTGACGAGGTCCGCGCCCGCCCCGACCAGGACGTCATCGCCGAGGGCAATGCCCGCTTCCAGCGCGGCTCGATGCAGATCAGCGCCGACCGCATGACCTACGAGCAGTCGAACGACCTGGCCCATGCCACCGGCAAGGTGCGCGTGAGCCGCGACGGCAACGTCTACACCGGTCCCGAGCTGCAGCTGAAGGTCGAGCGCTTCGAAGGCTTCTTCCTGAAGCCGACCTACTTCTTCTCGCGCACCCAGGCCGGCGGCAGTGCCGAGCGGCTCGACTTCCTCGGCGAGCAGCTGACCGTCGCGACCGGCGCCACCTACACCAGCTGCCGCGTCGACGACCTCGACGGCAGCCCGCCGGCGTGGATCCTGTCGACCGACCGCGTGCGGCTCGATTTCGCGAACAACGAAGGCATCGCGCAGGGTGCGGTGCTGCGCTTCTACGGCGTGCCGATCCTCGCAGCGCCGGTGCTGAGCTTTCCGCTGAGCGACGACCGCAAGTCCGGCTGGCTGCCGCCGAGCATCGACATCGACAACAAGAGCGGCCTGCAGGTGGCCGTGCCGTACTACTGGAACATCGCGCCGAACCGCGATGCGACGCTGACGCCGGCCATCATCTCGAAGCGCGGTGCCGGGCTCGACACCGAGTTCCGCTACCTCGAGCCGGGCCACGAAGGCCGCGTCGACCTGAACCTGCTGCCCAACGACCGCCAGGCCGGCATCACCCGCAGCGCATTCAACCTGGAGCAGGAAGGCGTGCTGCTCGGCAACACGCGCTACCGGACCAACGTGATGCGCGTCAGCGACGACGACTACTGGAAAGACCTGCCGCGCGGCATCAACAGCCTGACGCCGCGGCTGCTGCTCGGCGACGCGCAGGTGGCGAGCGACTTCGGCCTCTGGACCACCTACGCGCGCGTCGAGCGCTGGCAGGTGCTGCAGGATGCCGACAGCCCGCTCGCGACCCCCTACGACCGGCTGCCGCAGCTCGGCGTGCGCACCTGGCAGCCGCTCGTCGGCGGCCTCGAGTTCAGCATGGAGGCCGAGGCCAACCGCTTCGTGAACCCGGACGGCCACCGCCTCGGCGTGGCGCCCGACGACACCGCGGCGAACCCGCGACCCGTCGGCTCGCGGCTGCACCTGCTGGGCTCGCTGGCGTGGCCGTTCGGCACGCCCGGCTGGACGCTGACGCCGAAGGTGCTGGTGAATGCCGCCAGCTACCGGCTCGACGCCCCGATGGCCGACGGCCGCGACCGCTTCCACCGCGTGATCCCGACCTTCAGCCTGGACAGTGCCTGGGTGCTGGAGCGCGACACGCAGCTGCTCGGCCGCCCGGCGCGCCAGACCATGGAGCCGCGGCTCTTCTACACGAAGACGCCGTACCGAGAGCAGAACGACCTGCCGAACTTCGATTCGGCCGAGAAGGACTTCAACTTCGATTCGATCTACACCGAGAACAGCTTTTCGGGCGTCGACCGGGTGTCGGATGCGCACCAGCTGACCGCCGGCGTCACCACCCGCATGCTCGACTCGGGCGACGGCTCCGAGCTGCTGCGCCTGGGCCTGGCCCAGCGCTACCTGTTCGAGGACCAGCGGATCACGCCCGACAAGCAGCCGATCTCGCAGAGCGTGTCGGACCTGCTGCTGACCGGCTCGTCCGGCCTGCTGAAGCACTGGCGCTTCGACGCGGCCGTGCAGTACAGCCCCGAGCAGCACCAGACGGTGCGCTCGATCCTGGGCGTGCGCTACGCGCCGGGGCCGTACCGCACGATCAACACCAACTACCGCTTCAACCGCAACGACAGCGTGACCGGCCTGCCGAGCGAACAGTTCGAGGTCGGCTGGCAGTGGCCGCTGTACGGCCGCCCCGGGCAGAGCAGCGACCGCGGCGGGCGCTGCACCGGCGCCTGGTACAGCGTCGGGCGCTTGAGCTACAACGTGTCCGAGCGGCGGCTCACCGATTCGGTGGTGGGTTTCGAGTACGACGCCGGCTGCTGGATCGGCCGCGTGATCGCGAAACGGCTGTCGACCAGCCAGCAGGAGGCGACCACGCAGCTCGGCTTCGAGCTCGAGCTGATCGGCCTGTCGCGCCTCGGGACCAACCCGCTGAAGGTCTTGAAGGACAATATCCCCGGTTACCGCATGCTGCGCGACGATCCCGCCGCGCCCGCTGCCAGCCCCACGACACCATGATTGCATTCCAACGCCTTGCTTCCCGCGCGCTGATGTCGCTGCTGTCCGCGACCGTCGCGACGGCGGCCGTGCAGGCCCAGACCGCAGCACCCGCCCCGCGCCCCTCCACGCGTACGCAGACCGCCGACTACATCGTCGCGATCGTCAACCAGGAGCTGGTCACCGCCGGCGAGGTGCAGCAGCGCATCGACCGCCTGCGCGAGGAAGCCCAGCGCAGCAAGGCCAAGCTGCCGCCGGACGACGAACTGCGGCGCCAGGTGGTCGATGCGCTGATCGACGAGCGCGTGCAGATCACGAACGCGCGCGATGTCGGGCAGCGCGTCGACGACATGGAGCTCGAGCGCGCGGTCGCCAACGTCGCGGCGCAGAACCAGTTGACGCCGGCCCAGCTGCGCGAGCGGCTCAAGAAGGAAGGCATCGACTACGCGCGCTTTCGCAACAACGTGCGCGACCAGCTGCTGGTCGAGCGGGTGCGCGAGCGCGAGGTGCAGGCCCGCATCACGATCACCGACGCCGAGATCGACGGCGTGCTCGACAAGCAGCGCGCCGCGGCCGGCAGCGCGACCGAATACAACATCGCGCAGATCCTGGTCACCGTGCCCGAGGGGGCGAGCGAGAGCCTGGTCGCCGAGCGCCGCACCAAGGCCGAAGCTGCGCTGAACCGGGTGCGCAGCAGCGCCCCGTTCGACGTGGTCGCGAAGGAAGTCTCCGAGGACGGCAACAAGGCGCGCGGCGGCGAGATCGGCATGCGCCCGGCCGACCGGCTGCCCGACATCTTCGTCGAGGCGGTGCGCGGCCTGAAGCCGGGCGAGATCGCGCCGACGCTGCTGCGCTCCGGCGCCGGCTTCCACGTGATGAAGCTGATTGACAAGCGCGAGGGCGGCGCGTTCTCGGTGACGCAGACGCGCGCTCGCCACATCCTGCTGCGGCCGTCGGCGCAGCTCTCGCAGGAGGCCGCGGTGCGGCGCCTGCAGGAAATGAAGCGGCAGATCCAGAGCGGCTCGCGCAACTTCGACCAGCTGGCGCGCGACAACTCCGAAGACGGCAGCGCGGCGCAGGGCGGCGACCTCGGTTGGGTGTCGCCGGGCGGCTTCGTGCCCGAGTTCGAGGAGGCGATGAACGCGCTGCCGATCAACGGGCTGTCGGATCCGGTGGTATCGCGCTTCGGCGTGCACCTGATCCAGGTGGTCGAGCGCCGCAAGATGACGCTCGACCTGCGGCAGCAGCGCGAGCAGGCCCGCAACATCCTGCGCGAGCAGAAGTTCGAAGAGGCCTACAACGACTGGGCGCGCGACCTGCGGGCACGGGCCTACATCGAGATGCGCGAGGCGCCGCAGTAAGCGGCAAGCCTGTGCGTCATCTTCCTCGCAAGCGGTTCGGGCAGCATTTCCTGACCGATGACTCGGTCATCGGCGCGATCGTCGATGCGATCAACCCGCGCCCGGGCGAGGCGGTCGTCGAGATCGGGCCCGGACTGGGTGCCATGACCGACCCGCTGGTCGAGCGCAGCGAACGCCTGACCGTGATCGAACTCGATCGCGACCTGGCGGCGCGGCTGCGCAAGCGGCCCGAGCTGAACGTCGTCGAATCGGACGTGTTGAAGGTCGACTTCCCGGCACTCGCAGAACAGGCCGGCCAGAAGCTGCGCGTCGTCGGCAACCTGCCGTACAACATCTCGACGCCGATCCTCTTCCACCTGCTCGACGCCGTCGACCACGTCCAAGACCAGCACTTCATGCTGCAGAAGGAGGTGGTGGATCGCATGGCCGCCGCCCCCGGCAACAAGGACTACGGCCGGCTCACCGTGATGCTGCAGTGGCGCTACGACATCGAGTCGGTGCTCGACGTGCCGCCCGAGGCGTTCGACCCGCCGCCGCGGGTGGATTCGGCGGTGGTGCGCATGCAGCCGCTGCCCGACGCCGCCGGCGTGCCGCAGGCCTTGCTGGGCGAACTGGTGACGGTGGCGTTCTCGCAGCGCCGCAAGCTGCTGCGCCACACGCTGGGCCGCTGGCTCGACGAGCGCGGTTTCTCAGGTGCCTTCGACGTGCAACGCCGCGCCGAGGAAGTGCCGGTGGCGGACTACCTGGCGCTGGTGCAGGCGGTTCAGAAGCGGTAGCGCAGCGACAGTGTCGCCATGTCGGCACCGCGATCGGATTCGAAGAAGTGAAACGATTCGAAGGATTCGACCTCCAGCAG
>NZ_JBFUFP010000236.1:0-6389 GCF_056403375.1 Rhizobacter sp. P2_H2 | reverse complement strand
ATGCCGACATCACCGAGCTCGAAGCCTTCCGCGTGCAGCTGAACAAGGAGAACGAGAAGTCGGGCGTCAAGGTCACGATGCTCGCCTTCCTGATCAAGGCCTGTGTTGCGGCGCTGAAGAAGTTCCCCGAGTTCAACGCCTCGCTCGACGGCGAGCAGCTGGTGCTGAAGCAGTACTTCCACATCGGCTTCGCGGCCGACACGCCGAACGGGCTGATGGTTCCGGTGATCCGGGATGCCGACAAGAAGGGCATCCTGCAGATCAGCAAGGAGATGAACGAACTCGCCGGCAAGGCGCGCGAGGGCAAGCTGGCGCCGGCCGAGATGACCGGCGGCTGCTTCTCGATCAGCTCGCTGGGCGGCATCGGCGGCACCTACTTCACGCCGATCATCAACGCGCCGGAGGTCTCGATCCTCGGCGTGTGCAAGTCGGCGACGCGCCCGGTGTGGGACGGCAAGGCCTTCCAGCCGCGCCTGATCCTGCCGCTGAGCCTGAGCTGGGACCACCGGGTGATCGACGGCGCCTCGGCGGCGCGCTTCAACACCTACCTCGCGCAGATCCTGGCCGACTTCCGCCGCGTCCTGCTCTGAGCGGACCCACCCCATGACGACCGTGGTGGTGGTCCGCAAGGGAACCCAGGTGGCRCTCGCGTCCGACAGCCTCGTGACCTTCGGGGACACGCGGCTGGCGCATGGGTATGAAGAGAACGAGAAGCTGTTTCGCGTCGGCGATTCGTGGGTCGGCATGGCCGGCACCACCGCGCACTTCCCGGTGCTGCGGCGGGTGCTGAACAGCCTGCCGCCCGACGACCTGAAGCTGCAGTCGCGCGACGAGGTGTTCGACACCTTCCTGAAGGTGCACCCGAAGCTGAAGGAGACCTTCTTCCTGAACCCGAAGGAAGAAGATGCCGACCCGTACGAGAGCTCGCAGTTCACGGCGCTGATCGCGAATGCGACCGGCATCTACGGCGTGTATTCGTACCGCGAGGTGTTCGAGTTCGATCGCTTCTGGGCGATCGGCTCGGGCCGTGCGTTTGCGCTGGGCGCGATGTACGGCGCTTACGGCGGCAAGCTGACCGCGCGCGAGATCGCCGAGCTGGGCGTGCGCGCCGGCTGCGAATTCGACAAGAACTCGGCCGGGCCCATCAAGGCCCACACGATCAAACTGAAGGCGAAAGACTGAGCATGGCACTGATCGACATCAAGGTCCCGGACATCGGCGACTTCAAGGACGTGGCCATCATCGAGCTGCTGGTCAAGCCCGGCGACACGGTGAAGGCGGAGCAGTCGCTGATCACGGTCGAGAGCGACAAGGCCTCGATGGAGATCCCGTCGTCGCATGCCGGCGTCGTGAAGGACGTCAAGGTGAAGGTGGGCGACGTGGTGAACCAGGGGTCGGTGATCCTGGCGCTGGAGGCCGCAGGTGCGGCCGCACCGGCTGCCGCCGCGACGCCTGCACCCGCTGCTGCGACGCCTGCTGCCGCGCCGTCCCCCGCAGCAGCCACACCGGCGCCGCAGGCCTCCAGTTTTTCCGGCACTGTCGACCTCGAATGCGACATGCTGGTGCTCGGCGCCGGCCCGGGCGGCTACTCGGCCGCGTTCCGCGCCGCCGACCTCGGCCTGAAGACGGTGATGATCGAGCGCTTCGCCACGCTCGGTGGCGTGTGCCTGAACGTCGGCTGCATTCCGTCAAAGGCGCTGCTGCACGTTGCGTCGGTGATGGACGAGGTCAAGCACTTCGATGCGCTGGGCATCGGCTTCCAGGCCCCGAGCGTGGATCTCGGCAAGCTGCTCAAGCACAAGGAAAAGGTGGTCGGCAAGCTGACCAACGGCCTGACCGCGATGGCCAAGATGCGCAAGGTGACGGTGGTGCAGGGCACGGCCGAGTTCGCCGATCCGCACCACATCACCGTGGCCTTGGCCAAGGGCGGCACGCAGACCATCCGTTTCAAGCGCGCGATCATCGCGGCCGGCTCCGAGGCGGTGAAGCTGCCGTTCCTGCCGAAGGACGATCCGCGCGTCGTCACCTCGACCGGCGCGCTCGAGTTGCGCCAGAACCCGAAGCGCATGCTGATCGTCGGCGGCGGCATCATCGGGCTGGAGATGGGCACGGTGTATTCGTCGCTCGGTGCGCGGCTCGACGTGGTCGAGATGCTGGACGGCCTGATGCAGGGTGCCGACCGCGACCTCGTGAAGGTGTGGCAGAAGATGAACGCGCCGCGCTTCGACAACATCATGCTGAAGACGAAGACCGTCGGCGCCGAGGCGACGAAGGACGGCATCCTGGTGCGTTTCGAGGGCGAGGGCGCGCCGAAGGAGCCGCAGCTGTACGACCTGGTGCTGCAGGCGGTGGGCCGTGTGCCCAACGGCAAGCGCATCGGTGCCGAGAAGGCTGGCGTGGTCGTCGGCGAGCGCGGGTTCATTCCGGTCGACGTGCAGATGCGCACCAACGTGCCGCACATCTTCGCGATCGGCGACATCGTCGGCCAGCCGATGCTGGCGCACAAGGCGACGCATGAAGGGCATGTGGCGGCGGAAGTCGCGGCCGGCGAGCAGCTGGGCGATGAGCACCTGGCCAAGGCCGAGTTCATTGCGCGCGTGATCCCGAGCGTGGCCTACACCGATCCGGAAGTGGCCTGGGTGGGCGTGACCGAGGACGAGGCGAAGGCCAAGGGGCTGAAGGTGAAGAAGGGCCTGTTCCCGTGGAACGCGTCGGGCCGCGCGATCGCGAACACCCGCGACGAGGGCTTCACGAAGCTGCTGTTCGACGAGACGACGCATGCCATCG
Organism: Rhizobacter sp. P2_H2; assembly: GCF_056403375.1. Taxonomy (NCBI): domain Bacteria; kingdom Pseudomonadati; phylum Pseudomonadota; class Betaproteobacteria; order Burkholderiales; family Sphaerotilaceae; genus Rhizobacter; species Rhizobacter sp. P2_H2. The sequence goes on along the minus strand of NZ_JBFUFP010000236.1, from coordinate 3,602 downwards.
TCGGCGGCGGCATCGTCGGCACGCATGCGGGCGACATGATCGGCGAGATCGCGCTGGCGATCGAGATGGGGGCGGATGCGGTGGACATCGGTCGCACGATCCATCCGCACCCGACGCTTGGCGAGACCATCGGGTTGGCGGCGGAGGCCTTCGAAGGGGCTTGTACGGATCTGCCGCCGGTGAAGCGGTAGTTCGGTCTKCGTCTGCGCGGCAAAGGCGCGGGTGGGTAGGCTGTGGCTCGCCGGCCGGGTCGGTCATCGCCCCTGGCGGGGCGATGACTMCCCTCCGCTGRCTGGTTTCATGGCCCGTCGCCCAAACTCCCTCCGTTCGCTTCGCTCACTGTGGTCAAACAGTGTGCGACAGTCAGTTCACGAAGCGTGCTGCGCACGCGGGCCATGAAACCAGCCAGCTCCGGCGMCCCGTCCTGATTGGCGCTCCMCAGCCTMCCCACCCGCGCCTTTGCSASCACCGCCRSRCTGTGTTTGGGGGAAAAGATTGAAGTGAYCGACAAGCGYGCCAACGCTCGCACGYTYGTCGGTCACTTCAATCTTTTCCCCCCAACAAGAGCGRCTGGTGGTGMGCGGCGCGGCGGGTGAGGGRATGGGCTGGGGGCGAYTTCTGRGGCGACGGAGAAGRTCGGCTTTGGGGATGGCGCGCGCCAGCGCGCTTCGTAGAYATACTCATCGGCWSTGTTTGACCACAACGAACGAAGTGAGTGGAGGGAGTTTGCCGATGCATCCCCAAAGCCGAGCTTCTYCGTGGAGTCGGCCCGCCAGGGCCGACCGCCGAGGCTGAGCCCCCAGCCCATCCCCTCACCCGCCGCGCCGCCACGCGACGCGACGAGACCCAATACACTGACGGCCCCATTCCAGCCCAGGTGCCGGCAACAGCCCGGCGGTCTTGCATGTCTCTTGCTCCCGACACGTTGCTGCAGTTGGTCCAACGCGCCGAGGCGCTGCTCACACGGCTGGAGGCGGTGCTGCCGCAGCCGCTGGTTGCGCCCGATTGGTCCGCGTCGATCGCGTTTCGGTATCGCCGGCGGGGTGCCTCGGGCCAGCTGCTGCCGGTGCGTCATGTGGCGCATGTGCGGCTCAGCGAGCTGGTCGAGGTCGAGCCGCAGAAGRAGCGCCTGCTGCGCAACACCGCGCAGTTCGTGGCCGGCCACGCCGCCAACAACGTGCTGCTGACCGGCGCACGCGGCACCGGCAAGAGCTCGCTGATCAAGGCCTGCCTGAACGAGTTTTCCGATCGCGGCCTGCGCCTGATCGAAGTCGACAAGGCCGATCTCGTCGACCTGCCCGACCTCGTCGACCTGGTCGCCGACCGGCCTGAACGCTTCGTCGTGTTCTGCGACGACCTCAGCTTCGACGAAGGCGAGCCCGGCTACAAGGCGCTCAAATCCATCCTCGACGGCTCGATTTCGCAGGCCTCCGACAACGTGCTGATCTACGCGACCAGCAACCGCCGCCACCTGCTGCCCGAGTACATGAAGGAGAACCTCACCTACCAGCACACCGAGGATGGCGAGGTCCACCCCGGCGAAGTGATCGAGGAAAAGATCTCGCTCAGCGAACGCTTCGGGCTGTGGGTCAGCTTCTACCCGTTCAGCCAGGACGAATACCTCGCGATCGTCGCGCAATGGCTGCGCGGCTTCGGCGTCGGCGAGGACGAGATCGCCGCCGCCCGCCAGCCCTCGCTGGTGTGGGCGCTGGAGCGCGGGTCGCGCTCCGGGCGTGTCGCGTTCCAGTTCGCAAAAGACTACGCCGGGCGGCACGCGTCATGAGTACCGCTGCCGAGCGCACGCCGGTCGAAGTCGCCGTGGGCGTGCTGATCGATGCCGACGGCCGCTTCCTGCTGACCAGCCGGCCCGACGGCAAGGTCTACGCCGGCTACTGGGAGTTCCCCGGCGGCAAGCTGGAGGCCGGCGAGACCGTCGAGCAGGCACTGCGCCGCGAACTGCACGAGGAGATCGGCATCACGATCGGGCCGGTGCAGCCGTGGAAGGTCGAGATCGTCGACTACCCGCATGCACGGGTGCGCCTCCACTTCTGCAAGGTCTTCGCGTGGACCGGCGAGTTCGAGATGCGCGAGGCCCAGCAGATGGCCTGGCAGAGCCTGCCGGTGCAGGTGCAGCCGGTGCTGCCGGGCACCGTGCCGGTGCTGGCATGGTTCGCCGAGGAGCGCGGGTTCTCGGGCCCGACTTATGCGACGGATACACTCGCCCGATGAGCTGGCTCGACGAGATCAAGTGGGATGCGCAAGGCCTGCTGCCGGTGATCGCGCAGGAGGTCGGCAGCAACGACGTGCTGATGTTCGCGTTCATGAACCGCGAAGCCCTGGCCCGCACCGCCGAGCTCGGCGAGGCGGTCTATTACAGCCGCTCGCGCCAGCGCCTGTGGCACAAGGGCGAGGAAAGCGGCCATGTGCAGCAGGTGCACGAGATGCGCCTCGATTGCGACAACGACGTGCTGCTGCTGAAGGTGACCCAGCGCGGCCATGAACCTGGAATAGCCTGCCACACCGGCCGCCACAGCTGCTTCTTCCAGCTTTACAAGGACGGCGCCTGGCACACCGTCGAGCCGGTCTTGAAAGACCCCGGGACGATCTACAAATGACGGATGTGAAAACCGCGGTGAAAGACACTCGCAACGGCAACGACACGCTGGCCCGGCTGGCGGCGGTGATCGAGTCGCGCCGCCAGGGCGACCCGGACAAGAGCTACGTCGCCCGGCTGTTCCACAAGGGCACCGACGCGATCCTGAAGAAGATCGGCGAAGAGGCCACCGAGACGGTGATGGCCGCCAAGGACGGCGACCGCCAGAAGATCGTCTACGAGGTCGCCGACCTGTGGTTCCATTCGATGCTCGCGCTGAGTGCGTTCGGCCTGACACCGGCCGACGTGCTGGCCGAGCTGGAGCGGCGCGAGGGCCTGTCGGGCCTCGAGGAATTCGCCGCACGCAAGTTGCAAACCCGAGAGGCGGACGGAACATGAACGATGTCGTGACCAAGCTTTCCGACAGCGAGCAGTCGCTGAAGAACATCGGCCACATCAGCTACGCACTGCATGCGATCGTCGCGGTCGCCGCCGTGGTGCCCGGCGCGCAGGTCACGCCGGTGCTGCTGATCGTCGCCTTCATCCTCGACCTCGTGAAAAAGGACGATGCCGCCGGCACCTGGCAGGAATCGCACTTCCGCTGGCGCATCCGCTCGGTGATCTGGGCCGCCGTGCTGTACATCGTGACGGTGCCGCTGTGGTTCCTGCTCTTCCTCCCAGGCTGGATCGCGTGGGTCATCATCTCGATCTGGTTCCTCTACCGCGTCGTGCGCGGCTGGGTGAACCTGAACTCCAACACGCCGATGCCGGTGCCCGCGCCATGAGCCATGATCCGAACTGCATCTTCTGCAAGATCGCGGCCGGCCAGATTCCGAGCCGCAAGGTCTACGAAGACGACGAACTGATCGCCTTCCACGACATCGCGCCGTGGGCACCGATCCACTTCCTGATCGTGCCCAAGGAGCATCTGGCATCGCTGTACGACACCGTGCCGGACAAGCACCAGGCCCTGCTCGGCAAGATGCTGGCGCTGGCCCCCGGGCTCGCC
>NZ_JBFUFP010000235.1:0-6398 GCF_056403375.1 Rhizobacter sp. P2_H2 | reverse complement strand
GTACAACCTGTTCCCGCACCTGAGCGTGCTCGACAACCYGCTGATCGCGCCGACGCTGGTGGCCGGCCGCGACCGGGCCGAGGCACGGCGCGAGGCACTGGCGCTGCTCGACAGGGTGCGGCTGCTGCACAAGCAGGACGCCTGGCCGGGCGAGCTCTCCGGCGGGCAGCAGCAGCGCGTGGCCATTGCGCGGGCGCTGGCGATGCGCCCGGAGCTGATGCTGTTCGACGAGGTCACSTCGGCGCTCGACCCGGAGACGGTCGGCGAGGTGCTGCACGTGATCCGCGAGCTGGCGGCCGAGGGGCTGAGCTGCGTGCTGGTGACGCACGAGATGCGCTTTGCCGAGGAGGTCAGCGACGAGGTGGTCTTCACCGAGGCCGGCCGCGTCGTCGAGCACGGCCCGGCCGCCCGCGTGTTCCATGCGCCGACCAGCGAGCGCACCCGCGCCTTCCTGAACCGCAGCCTCGACCCGTCGCGCGCGCCGGTGCTGCCGCAGGTGCCCCTCGAACTCGCGGGCTTGCGATTCGCCATCTGATCTCTTCTTCACCACCCCCACCCATGATCGACTTCTACTACTGGCCCACCGGCAACGGCATGAAGATCGCCATCGCGCTGGAAGAACTCGGGCTGCCGCACACCCCGTACCCGCTGAACATCCGCACGAAGGAGCACCACACGGCGGCGTTCGCGGCGCTGAACCCGCACCGCCGCACGCCGGTGATCGTCGACCACGCGCCGTTCGGCGGCACGGCGCCGCAGACGGTGGTGGAGTCGGGCGCCATCCTGCTGTACCTGGCCGGCAAGACCGGCGCGCTGCTGCCGCCGGACGAGGCCGGGCGCTGGCAGGTCACGCAGTGGCTGTTCTGGCATGCCGCGCACCAGGCGAGCGGGCTCGGCCTGCTGCAGCGCTGGCACGAGGGCGAGGCGGCCGGCGCGAGCGATGCGCAGCGCGCCGCCGCGCGCGACGAGGCGCAGCGCCTGTACCGCACGCTCGACGACCGGCTGCAGGGCCGCGAGCACCTGGCCGACAGCTACTCGATCGCCGACATCGCGGTGTTCCCGTGGATCCAGCCGCTGCGCCACCACCTGCAGCTGAGCGATTTCCCGAACTTGCAGCGCTGGCAGCGCCGCATCGCCGCGCGGCCTGCCGTGCGCCGCGCCTACGAGCGCGGGCTGCAGATCGCGCCGCAGGAGAAGGCGCTGCAATTTTCACCACGCACATCGCCGCGTGCCTCGCCCTTGCATCCCGATCACGACGACCGAAAGGCACTCTCATGAGCCAGGCCACTCCCGAATCCCGCCGCGCCGAAGCCGTGCGCACGACATTGACCGCGGTGCGCAGCGAACTCGCCACCGGCGCCCCCGACCGCGCCGCGCTCGCGCGCATCGCCGCGCTGCTCGACGGCCTCGCGCAGCGCCCCGAGCTGTTCCCGAGCGCCACCTTCCCGCCGCCGGCCGAATCCGAAGGCGTCGGCGCATCGACCCGCTACCGCCTGAACCCGGCCGACGGCGACGACGACATCGCGCTCTACCTGAACTCGATCAACCCGGGCAAGACCACGGTGCCGCACAACCACGACACCTGGGCGGTGATCGTCGCGATCGAAGGCGACGAGGTGAACCGGCTGTACCGCCGCACCGACGACGGCCGCGACCCGGCGCGCGCGCAGCTGGTGCTCGACCGCGAGTTCACCGTGAAACCCGGGCAATCGATCCAGTTCCTTGCGCAGGACATCCACAGCATCCACGTCGGCGGCACGCGGCCCACGCTGCACTTCCACTTGTACGGCCGCCCGCTGGAGACGCTGACCGGCCGCGTCGGTTTCGACCTGGCGACCGGCGCGGTCACCAACTACAACGCGACGCAGATGAAGCCGAGCAAGGTGGTGGCATGACGGACCCGGCAGCGCAACCGTCAACCCGTCTGCTGCACGCCGGCGCGCCGCCGCTGGCGGGCGGCACCGGCCCGATCAACACGCCGGTGGTGCGTGCGAGCACGCTGCGCTTCGAGAGCATGGCGGTGCGCGAGGACCTGCTGCTGCGCCGCTCGGCCGGCGAGGACGTGGCCTCGTACGGCATCCACGGGCTCGACACGCACCGCGCGCTCGAGGCCGCGCTGCGCGAGCTCGAAGGCGGCGAGCGCGCGCTGCTCGCGCCATCGGGCCTGGCCGCGATCACGCTGGTGCTGCTGGCGGTGCTGTCGCCGGGCGACCACGCGCTGGTCTGCGACAGCGTCTACAGTCCGCTGCGCCGTGTCGATGCGCAGCTGTTGCGCCGGCTCGGCATCACGCTGGAGTACTTCTCGCCGGCACGCGACGACCTGGCCGCGCGCATCCGCCCCGAGACGCGGCTGCTGTACCTCGAATCGCCGGGCTCGCTGCTGAACGAGGTGCTCGACCTGCCGGCGCTGGCCGCGGTGGCGCATGCACGCGGCGTGACCGTCGCGGTCGACAACACCTGGGGCGCGGGCTGGCTGCACCGGCCGCTCGACCTCGGTGCCGACATCTCGCTGCAGGCCGGCACCAAGTACATCGGCGGGCATTCGGACCTGATGCTGGGCACCGTGGTGGCGAACGGCGCCGAGCTGGTGCGGCGCCTGGTGCAGACGCATGAATCGCTGGGGTTGACGATCGGTGCCGACGATGCCTGGCTCGCGCTGCGCGGGCTGCGCACGCTGCCGGTGCGGCTGGCGCAGCACGAGCGGCATGCGGTCGAGGTGGCGCGCTGGTTGCAGGCGCAGCCGCMGGTGGCGCGGGTGTTCTTCCCGGCGCTGCAGGACGATCCCGGGCATGCGCTGTGGCGGCGCGATTTCAGCGGCGCGAACGGGCTGCTGTCGTTCGAGCTGGGAGACACCGATCCGCGGGCCGGCCAGGCGTTGGTCGATGCGCTGCAGGTGTTTCGCATCGGCGCGTCGTGGGGCGGCTACGAGAGCCTCGCGCTGCTGGTCGCGCCGGAACGGCTGGCCGAGCACAGCCTGTGGACCGGCCTCGCGCAGCCGCGCGGGCCGCTGGTGCGGCTGCACGTCGGGCTGGAGGATCCGCGCGACCTGGTCGATGACCTCGCGCAGGCGCTTGCGGTGGCACGGAGGGTTGCAACATGAGCCGCACGATCGATGCCGCCACGCTGAAGCAGTGGCTGAAGGACGGCGGCGAGATCGCACTGCTCGACGTGCGCGAGCACGGCGTGTATGGCGAGGGCCATCCGTTCTTCGCGGTCAGCGTGCCGTACAGCCGGCTGGAGATCGACGCGCCCCGGCTGGTGCCGCGGCGCACGACGCCGGTGGTGCTGCTGGACGATGGCGACGGCATTGCGCAGCGTGCGGCGGTGCGGCTGGCAGCGCTCGGCTACATCGACGTGCGCCTGCTCGACGGCGGCGCGCCGGCCTGGCAGCGCGCCGGCTACACGCTGTTCAAGGGCGTCAACCTGCCGTCGAAGACCTTCGGCGAGCGGGTGGAGCAGGCCTTCGGCACGCCGCACCTGTCGGCGCAGGAGCTGCAGCTCCGGCTGGCCGGCGACGACCCGCCGCTGCTGCTGGACGGCCGCACCTTCGACGAGCACCGGCGCATGACGATCCCCGGCGCGGTCTCGGTGCCGAATGGCGAGCTGGTGCGCGAGGTCGGCGCGCTGCTCGGCGGCGACACGCGGCGCACGGTCGTCGTGCACTGCGCCGGCCGCACGCGCAGCATCATCGGCGCGCAGATCCTGCGCCAGCTCGGGTTGCCGAATCCGGTGCTGGCGCTGGAGAACGGCACGCAGGGCTGGGCGCTCGCGGGCTTGTCGCTGGAGCGCGGCAGCACGCGCCGGCCCGCGCCTCACAGTGCCCAGGCGGCGCTGTCGCACTGGCCGGTGCGGCGCCTGCCGGGGCGCAGTGTGACGGCGGCGCAGGCCAGCCGCTGGCTCGCCGAGGCGGCGCGCACCACCTACCTGTTCGACGTGCGCTCGGCCGAGGAATTCGCGCAGGGCAGCCTGCCGGGGGCACGCCATGCACCGGGCGGGCAGTTGCTGCAGGCGACCGATCTGTACGTCGGCACGCGGCATGCGCGCATCCTGCTCGTCGATGACGATGGCCTGCGCGCGCCGGTGGTCGCGCACTGGCTGTGGTTGCAGGGGCATGACGCGGTAGCCGTGGACGGGGGCATTCGGGCGGCGTTGCAGGTGCCGTCGACTGCATCGGCGGATGTGCCGGAGGTACCGCGGCTGGATGCCGAGGCGCTGCGCGAGCGGCTGCAACGCGGTGCGCTGCTGTTGGACCTGCGCGGCAGCCTCGCGCACCGGGCAGGACATCCGCAAGGCGCGCAGTGGACGATCCGCCCGCAGGTGGTGGAAGCGGCCCGAAAGGCCGGGGCAGGGCGTGCGCTGGTGCTGCTGAGCGACGAGCCGCGCATTGCCGACCTGGCTGCACTGGACCTGCGCGAGGCAGGCTTCACCGACCTCGCCCAGGCCAGCCTCGCCACCAGCGCCGAAGCCGGCCTGCCGACGGTGACGAGCCCCGACGAACCGTCCGATGCACAGGCCATCGACCACCTGTTCTTCGTGCACGACCGCCACGACGGCAACCTCGATGCGGCACGCCGCTACCTCGCGTGGGAACTGGGCCTCATCGCACAATGCGACGCCGACGAACTGGCGACCTTTCGCCTCGATCCGGCGGCCCTCGAACGGGAGATCCGATGAACGACCTGATGACACGGCGCGGCGTGTTGAGCCTGCCGCTGCTTGCGTTGCCGCTGGCAGCTTGCACCTCGACGCCGGCCGTGGCCGACGCGGATGCCGATGGCGCGCGGCTCCGCGCGGCGCTGGCCGGTGCGCAACGCAGCACCGCGAACCGTGCGCGCGATGCGGCACGGCACCCGTACGAGACGCTGCGCTTCTTCGGCCTCAAGCCCGGCCAGACGGTGGTCGAGATCGCGCCGGGTGGCGGCTGGTACACCGAGGTGCTGGCGCCGTACCTGCGGGAAGACGGGCGCCTGTATGCGGCGCACGAGCCGGCTGATGCCCAGGACGAGTACGCGCGGCGATCGCGGCAGCGCTTCGTCGAGAAGCTCGCGAAGGAACCGGCGGTGTACGACCGCGTGGTCGTCGGCGAGCTGCCGGCAGCAGGCAACCGGCTCGGCGGCATCGCACCGTCGGGTGGTGCCGACATGGTGCTGACCTTCCGCAACATCCACAACTGGATCGAGGCGGGGCGGCTCGATGCGGTGCTGCAGTCGTTCCACGCGGTGCTGAAGCCGGGCGGCGTGCTCGGCGTGGAAGAGCACCGCGCGCCGCCGGGCACCACGCTCGAACGCACGATCGCGACCGGCTACGTTCCCGAGGCGCTGGTCATCGAGCGCGCTGCTGCGGCCGGCTTCGTGCTGCTCGACCGCAGCGAGGTCAACGCGAACCCGCTCGACACGCGTGACCATCCGAACGGCGTGTGGTCGCTGCCGCCGACCTTGCGCGGTGGGGCGGTCGACCGCGACCGCTTCGTCGCGATCGGCGAGTCGGATCGCATGACGCTGAAGTTCGCGAAGCGCCGCGGCTGAGGTTGGCGCCCTCTCAGACCGTCAGCACGCCCTTGAACACCACGATGCCGCTGCCCGAGAGCTCCGGTTCGGGGTTCAGGCGCACCTGCAGGAAGCTGGGGCGCCCCATGCGCGTGCCTTGCTCGATCAGCAGCGCCTGGTCCGGCAACAGCCCTTCGTGCCCGAGGTAGGCCGCCAGGGGCCCGGCCGCGGTACCGGTGGCAATGTCTTCCCACAGGCCGATGGTCGGGTTGAAGAACCGCGCATACGCGCGCTGCGGCGCGGCAACGTCGAACGCGTAGACGTAGCAGCCCTCGGCACCGGCGCCTCGCAGCACCGGCAGCAGGGCTTGCGCGGCCGGCTGTGCGCGATCGACCGCGGCTTCATCGGCCACGCGAACCATCAGGTGGGCGGCACCGGTGTCGGCCGCGCGCGGCGCAGGGTGCGGCAGCACGTCGGCGGGTTCGAGGCCGAGGGCCCGGCTCAACGATTCCACGTCGACGCCGGCCGGCAGCAGCGTCAACGGCGACTGCCGCATGCGGCCGTGCACCTGGCCGCCGCGCCGTTCCAGCGTGATGGGCAGCACGTCGCGGCCGAGTTCCTGGTGGAAGGTCTGCGGCGTGTCCAGCGGCCCGAGCTGCCCCTCGTGCGCCAGCCACAGCCAGGCGCCCAGCGCGTTGTGCCCGGCACCGGACACCTCGACACCGCTGGCCGTGAAGGAACGCAGCCGCCTATCGGCGCGATCGCTGCGCTGCAGGAAGGTGGTCTCGGCCTGGTTGAACTCGCCGGCGATGCGGCGCAGCAATGCATCGTCGAGACCGTCGGCCCCTTCCACGACCGCCAGCGGGTTGCCGGTGAGCGGCGCGTGGGCAAACACGTCGATGAGTCCCGCGG
>NZ_JBFUFP010000234.1:0-6412 GCF_056403375.1 Rhizobacter sp. P2_H2 | reverse complement strand
GATGTGCACGCCCCGCACCGATGTGCTGCCCACCGGCGAGCGCCTGCGCGTGCTGCCGCTCGACGTGACGCGGCCCGGCAGCATCGCCGCCGCCCTCGACGCCGCCGGGCCGATCGACGTGCTGGTGAACAACGCCGGCGTCGGGCTGTTCGGCGCGTTCGAGGTGACGCCGATGTCGACCGTGCGCGACATCTTCGAGACCAACACCTTCGGGATGATGGCAATGGCGCAGGCCGTGCTGCCGCAGTTCCGCAGCCGCCGCGCCGGGCTGGTGATCAACGTGACCTCGACCGTGACGATGGTGCCGATGCCGCTCGTCGCGGCCTACACCGCGAGCAAGACGGCGATCCAGGGCTTCAGCACCTCGCTCGCGCTGGAGCTGGAGCCGTTCAACGTCCGCGTGAAGCTGGTTGAGCCGGGGTACGGGCCCGGCACGCGCTTCACCGAGAACGGATCCGAGCGTATGCAGGGGTTGATCCCCGAGGCCTATGCGCCGTTCGCGCAGGCGATCTTCGCGTCGCTCGGCAACCCGGGCGCGGTGACCACCGCGGCCGATGTGGCCGACGCAGTGTGGCGCGCCGCGAATGATGCGAGCGGGCGGATGCGCTACCCGGCGGGTGCGGATGCGGTCGCGCTGGCCGGGCGGGTCGGTCTCAGCTGAGCGGCACTACAACGTCGACCAGTCACTGATCGCGCGGTGCAACTGAGCGCACCGCGATGTGCGCGCCGAGCACCGCCGTGGGAATCACGGTAGCCAGCGCGAACAGGTTGAACCACAGCGGCTGGTCGCCCCAGAAGAGCAGCCCGAAGGCCAAGCCGAGCACGCCAACCGCAAACCCGTTGAAATAGGGATAGCGCTTCGCCAGTCGTGCTGCGACAAAACCGTCGGCCATCGTCGTCAGGCTGCCGAAGACGATGTTGAACAGCAGGAAGCTCGGACTGCTGGTGACCGCCGCCAGGTCTTGCGACACCTGCTCGGCGGAGCGGCCGGTGACGGTGACCTCGTCGCTGTGCATCAACAGCAGCCCGATGCCGAGCAGCATGTCGAGCCCGATCGTCAGCAGGAAGCCGAGCGCCACCGCCTTGGCGTTGATGCGGCTCACTGGGTGCGGGCCACGAAAAGCGGCGCGGCGGGTAGCGCAAGAAGCAGGGGAAGGGTTCTCAAGGCGGACTCCACGGACGAAGACCGCGTATTCTGCCCGCCGGGCACCGCGCCATGACCGATGAAACCGCATGAATCCCTATCACCCGCCAGAAGCCTCTCTCACCATCGAGCCGGTACCACGCCCCCAACGACCGCGTTTGCTCAAGGTCGGCATCGGGTTGCTGGCATTCGAGATGATCGGCAACCTTCTGCTGACTCTCGCTCATGTCTGGTTGCTCAAGCACTACCGGCCTGCCGAAGATTACTCGTCCTTGGTGGTCGCCTCGTTCGGCGTCGTGCTGTTGGAAGCACCCCTTCTATGGCTACTGGCACGCGGGGCCAACTGGGCGCGGTATGTGGCCGCCGTGTTGATTGCGTCACCCCTGTATGGCTATGCGTCCAGGTTCCCGCTTTCCGAGGTTACCGACGCCGTCGCCTACGAACTCGCCCGGGACGGAATCGGTCTCGGCCTGATGGTTGCTGGCTGTGCCCTGTTGTTCACACCCAGCGTGGCGAAGTGGTTCCACCAGGTCCGAACCTTGCGATAACGACCGCCATCGCCATTCGACATCAGTCGACGACCAGCTTCAGCCCGATCACCCCGGCCAGGATCAGCGCGATGCACAGCACGCGCAGCGGTGCCGCCGAGTCGCCCATCGCCGCAATCCCGACGATCGCCGTGCCGGCTGCGCCGATGCCGGTCCAGACCGCGTAGCCGGTGCCCATCGGCAGCGTGCGCATCGCGAGCGACAGCAGCACGACGCTGGTCAGCCCGGTAGCCACCGTCAGCAGCGACGGCATCAGCCGCGTGAAGCCTTCGGACGACTTCATGCCCCAGGCGAACGCGATCTCGAGCAGCCCCGCGATGACGAGCAGCAGCCAGGCCATGTCAGGCCGCCTGGGCCGCTGCGGCGGGGGTCGCGCGGAACGCGACGCCGAGGCGGTTGAAGGCGTTCATCAGGCCGATGGCGTAGGTGAGGTCGGCCAGCTCCTTCTCGTTGAACTCGGCGGTGGCGGCCCGGTACTCGGCATCGGGCACGCCGGTGTCGGCGACGCGGGTCACGGTCTCGGCCCATGCCAGCGCGGCGCGTTCGCGGACGCTGAACAACGCGCCGCCTTCGCGCCATCCCGGCACCAGCACCAGCTTGTCCACGGCGAGGCCTGACTTCAGCAAGTCGCGCGAATGCATGTCGATGCAGAACGCGCAGCCGTTGATCTGCGAGACGCGCAGGTAGACGAGGTCGATCAGTTCCTTCGGCAGGCCGCTTTTCTGGACGGCGGTGTAGACGCCGAAGTAAGCCTTGTAGCCCTCGGGGGCAGCCTTGGCGTAATCGAGGCGGTGGCTCATGACGATCCTTGCATGTCGTGTGATGGAAAGACGCCATCGTGCGCCGTCTTGGCCCACCCCAGAATAGCCAAGAATTGCCTTGCCGACTGGGCCATGATCAGAGCAGGTCGACGATGCGCCTCGCGAGGTTCTCGGCAGTGCGCCGCGAATCGATGTTCGTGAAGCCGAGCAGCAGCGCCGGCGGGCCGTCGCGGTCGAAAGCCCAGTCGGTCAGGGCCTCGGCGAAGAGACCGGCCTCGCGCATGCGCGTCGACAGCTTGCGATCGGAGCGCCGGGCCTGCAGCCGCAGGATCAGGTGCATGCCGCCGGGTTGCGGGTCGATGCGCAGGTGCCGGCCCAGCACGCTCTCGAGCCCGGCCACGGCGGCTTCGCGGCGCTCGGCATAGAGCCGGCGCATGCGCTGGATGTGGCGCGCGAAATGGCCTTCGGTGATGAAGGCCGTGACGATGGCCTGGCTCAGCTGCGGGCTGCCGCCTGCGAAGGCCTGGCTGATCTGCTCGAAGCGTTCGACCAGCGCCGGCGGCACGACCAGCCAGGCCAGCCGCAGGCTCGGGAACAGCAGCTTGCTGAAGGTGCCGGCGTAGAGCACGCGGCCGTCACGGTCGAGGCTTTGCAGCGCGGGCAGCGGGCGGCTGACGTAGCGGAACTCGCCGTCGTAGTCGTCCTCGACGATCCAGGCCTTGCTGCGCGCCGCCCAGTCGAGCAGCGCCAGCCGCCGGGGCAACGCCAGCGATACGCACAACGGGGCCTGATGAGACGGCGTGACGATCGCGCCCCGCGCGCGCGGGGCGCGCCGCAGGCCTTCGTCGACCACGATGCCGTCGGCATCGACCGGCACCGGCGCGGCCGTGATGCCCATGTGCTGCAGCAGCTCGCGCGTGGGCGGGTAGCCGGGGTCTTCGAGCCAGACGCGGTCGCCGGCCTTGAACAGGGCCTGGCCGATCAACTGCAGAGTGTGGCGGTAGCCGGTGGTCACGAAGACCTGYGACGGCGAGCAGCTGACGCCGCGCGACAGGTGCAGGTAGGCGGCGATCTCGGTGCGAAGCGCCGGCAGGCCGTACACCGAGGGATGCGCCATGTCGATGGGCTGCATCGCGCGCACGCAGCGCGCGCCCAGGCGCGCCCAGATCTTGCGCGGGAAGGCATCGAGGGCGGGCAGGCCCATCTGGAACGGCAGCGTGGTGTCGGGCCGGAAGCTGGGCTCGGCCGGGCGGGGGCTGGCAGGCGCTGGCGTTTGCGGCAGCGGCGCGCGCGGCTTCAGGTCGGGCGAGACGACGGTGCCGGCCTGGCCGCGGGCCTGGATTTAGCCCTCGGCGACCAGCAGGCCGTAGGCCGACTCGATGGTGCCGCGCGCCAGGCCGAGCTCTTTCATCAGCGCGCGGGCTGACGGGATGCGGTCGCCGGGCTTCAACACGCCGGCGGCGATGGCGGCACGGAAGCGGTCGTAGATCTGGCGGTAGTAGGGCTCGGCCGCCGAGGGGTCCAGGGGCGGGAGGGTGCTGGCGGGCGGGGCATTCATGCGTCCATCATGGACCGGCGACGGCAGCCTGCCACATGTCGACGCGAACTACGCGCAGGCGCAGCACTCGGCCACGGCCGAGGTGTCGCCGCTCGGGGCCATCGCGCTGTCCGATGTGCTGATCCGGGAGCTGGAGCGCGCCGACGTGCTGGTCATCGCGACGCCGATGCACAACCTGGGCGTGCCGTCGGCGCTGAAGGCGTGGATCGACCACGTGGTGCGGGCGCGGCGGACCTTCAACGTGACGGCACAGGGCAAGGCGGGTGCATTGCGCGACCGGCCGGTGTTCATCGCGATCGCATCGGGCGGGCGGTTCTCGGGCGAGCACGCGCGCCAGCCGGATTTCCTGACGCCGTACCTCAGGCTGATCCTGGGCACCATCGGGCTGCACGACCTGCGCTTCTTCTCGGTGGAAGGCACCGGTGCCGGGCCCGAGGCGGTGGAGGCGGCGCGGGTTCATGCGGAGCGGGCGCTGGCGGAACGCTTCTCCTCTCCGATTGCGAGACAATCCGGCCCCGAGCATCCCAGAGACCCAGGAGCACAGTGACCCTCCATCGCCTTGGCGCCGGCGTCTTCACGATCCCGGGCTTCCTGACGCCCGAAGAATGTGCGAGCTTCATCGCGCGCAGCGAGCGCATCGGCTATTCGGAAGCGGCGATCCGGACTGCCGACGGCGACCTCGTGTACAAGGATGCGCGAAACAACGATCGCATCATCTTCGACGACGGCGAGCTGGCCGGCTCCCTCTTCTCGCGCGCCGGTGCATTGCTGCCGGCCGAACTCGACGGCTGGTGCCTCAGCGGCTTCAATGAGCGATTTCGCTTTTACCGGTATGACCAGAGCCAGCAGTTCACCTGGCACCTCGACGGCACGGTGAGGCTGGGGCCGGATCGCGAGAGCGTCCTGACTTTCATGATCTACCTCAACGATGACTTCGAAGGCGGGAACACCGACTTCGGCTGGGAAACCGTCAAGCCCGTGCAAGGCATGGCTCTGGGCTTCCCGCACCGGCTGCGCCACCAGGGGGCGATGGTCCGCTCCGGCATCAAATACGTTCTTCGGACTGACGTCCTGTATCAACAGACACCCTCAAGATCATGAGAATCCTTGCCCTGTCGACACTTGTCGCAGCCCCGTTGCTCGTGGCCTCCAGCGCATTCGCGGCCGACCTGGTCCTCACGATGAACTCGTACGGCCCCGTCCAGATCGGCATGCCCATTGCGCAGGCCCATCAACTGCTGACCAAGCTGGGGCGCAAGAACCTGCCCAACCCCAAAGGCGTCGCGAAGGTCGGCTGCAGCTACTACAGCGCGTCCGAAGAACTCCGGTTCATGACGGAAGACCAGAAGATCGTGCGGATCGAGACGCGCGAGTCGAACGTGGTCACGCCTTCGGGCATCCGGGTGGGGTCGAGCCTCGACAAGGTTCGGCGCTCGCTGGGCTCGCGCATCGAGGAGGGCCAGCAGCACGCCTCCAACGATCCGAACAACCGCAGCATCGTGCTCGTTTCGGGCGACAAGCAGTTCGCGATCCGGGTGGACGGCAATCAGGCTGTCGCCGAGATCTTTGCCGGGGCGGAGCACGCGATACGGGCTGCGCCCGCCTGCTCCTGAGGCCCCATGAACCGTTCCGCACAGATCGCTTCGTTCTGCGTCGTCGCAGCCGGGCTGGTCTGCGCGGGCTTCTACCTGACGGGCGCCGTCGCCGGCCGCGTGGACCCACGGGTCTTCGGCCTCACCGCCCTTGCGGCCCAGGCGCCCATCGCGCTCCTGGCCTGGGGCGTCCCATCCGCCATCTGCTGGTTCGTGATCGGCTATGGCACGCGGGGCCGGCAAGTTCGCCTGGCACTTGTCGGCGCGGGCATCGAAGCGCTTGTTCTGGCGGCTGACTGCCTGCTCTCCCCCGGAGGCGGCACCTGGGCCGCAGAGCTTCGGGCCACGGCCGTGGTGCTTCTCTGGCCGGTAGCGGCCCTGACACTCGGCGCCGTGTGCGGTGCGGCGCTCGGGGCCAGGCTGAGGCACATCGCGGATCGCAGATTGGGGCTGGGCGCCGCTGCGCCATGATCCTCCTCGCCCACTTCAGCGCCGTCATCCGCGCTGCGCTCCGCCTGCTGTGTCTGTGCGCAGGTGCCTGGTTGGCAGCCCTCGTCCCGGCCGTTCACTCCGCCAACGTCAGCCGGGCATCGAACGCCGCCATCGGTTACCTGCCCGACATGGCCCCGGGTACCGGCATCTCACTCGCGGCTCTGCTGGCCGTCCTGGTTCTCGTGGTCCTGGTGGTGATCGAGCTGTGTCGCGCATGGGCCTGGGGAAGAAGGCCCCTGGCATTGCCCTCGTACTTCGTGCTGGGCGTGGCGGCAACGTGGCCCATCGGCGTTGGAATGCACGGCATCCTGTGGGCC
>NZ_JBFUFP010000233.1:0-6454 GCF_056403375.1 Rhizobacter sp. P2_H2 | reverse complement strand
GCTCGTACCAGCCGCGGCTGCGTTCGAGCGGCCAGTACTTCGCGGTCGACTGGCCCGGCCTGAGCCGGTCGGCCCAGCGATCGTCACCACGCCCGTCACCGCGCCCGTCGCCATACCCGTCGCGCACCCGCAGGCCGACCGCCTGCAGCCCGACGTTCGTGATCGACAGCGTGATGCCCAGGCGCCCCTCGTCGTAGCTCGCGCGGATCAGCAGCTTGCTGCTGTCGGCGCGGACCTTGCCCTTGAAGGCACGCAGGAAGCCGTTCGGCCCGCTGAGCGACAGGTCATACGACGCATCGACCGCCGCCGCCCACGAGGCCGACAGCAAACGCTGGGGCTCGACCGTGAAGTTCCTCGGTGCCTGCGCCGCCTGCCCCGAGCGCACATGGAAGACGGCTGCCGCCTTGCCGGTGTTGCCGAAGCTGAGCTGGAACGATGCCGTCGCGGTGTTCGCCGCGCCTTCGGCATGCAACACATAGGGCAGGGCGCGCGCCGGCCGCACGCCGGGCTCCTGCACCGGCAGCAGCGGCGAGGTCGGCGGCACGATCGCGTAGTCGGGGTGGCGCACCAGGTTCGCAGGCATCAGCCCCGCGGTGCTCGGCAGCCGCACCCGATCCCGGTCCGGGCGCGAGAAATCGAGCGTCGACGTCAGGTCACCGGCCACGGCGCGCCGCCACGGCGTGATGTTGGGCTCGACGAGTTGCGGATGCGCCTTCGCGTGGCGTGCCTCGATGAAGCGGATCAGCGAGGTGTGGTCGAACACCTGCGAGTTGACCCAGCCGCCCTTGCTCCACGGCGAGACCACGAGCATCGGCACCCGCATGCCCAGGCCGTACGGTGCGCTCGGGTGGGCGGCGTCGCCGGCCGGGTAGATCTCGTTGACGGTGTCCACCGTCGACGCGCCTTGCCCGGCAAACGGCGGGGTGGGCGGAACCATGTGGTCGAAGAAGCCGCCTTCCTCGTCGTAGTTGATGAACAGCACCGTCTTGCCGAAGACATCGGGGTTGGAGGCGAGGATGTCGATGACCTGCGAGCTGTACCAGGCGCCGAAATCCGCCGCATGGTTCGGGTGCTCGCTGAAGGCCTCCGGCGCGACGATCCACGACACCGCCGGCAGGCGGCCGTTGCGCACGTCCTCGCGCAGCGTGTCGAACAGGCGCGCCGGATCGCGGTTCAGCGCGTTGATCTGCGTGCCGGTGCGCGCCGCGACGGCCAGCGGCGATCCCTCGGGCGCGTTCTGGTACTGGTGGAAGTACAGCAGCGCGTTGTCGCCGTAGTTGCCGATGTAGGGGTCCGAGGTCCAGCCCCAGAAGCCCGCGGCATTCAGGCCGGTGCCGACGTCCTGGTAGACCTTCCAGCCGATGCCGGCCTGCGTCAACCGCTCCGGGAACGTCGTCCAGTCGTAGCCGGCTTCCGCATTGGTGATGACCGGCCCGCCTTGCCGGCCGTCGTTGCCGAGCCAGCCGCTCCACAGGTGATAGCGGTTCGGGTCGGTCGGCCCGAGCACCGAGCAGTGGTAGGCATCGCAGACGGTGAAGGCATCGGCCAGCGCGTAGTGGAAGGGGATGTCGCGGCGCGTGTGGTAGGTCATCGTCACCGCGCCCTTGTGGGGCACCCACTGGTCGCAGCGGCCGCCGTTCCACGCGGCATGCGTGTCGTTCCAGCCGTGCGGCGGATCCGGCAGGAAGGTCTGCCCGACATCGGCCACCGGCGGGCGGAACGGCAGCAGCGTGCCGGTCGCGGTCGGCTGGTACCAGACGGGCTGGCCCGACGGCAGCGTCACGGCCCGTGGGTCGGCGAAGCCGCGCACGCCGCGCAGCGTGCCGAACAGGTGGTCGAACGAGCGGTTCTCCTGCATCAGGATGACGATGTGCTCGACGTCCTCGATCGTGCCTGTGCGGTGATGGGCCGGCACGGCCAGTGCATTCGCGATGCTGCCTGGCAACGCGCCGCCCAGGCCGCCGGCGCCGATGAGTTTGAGGACGTCGCGTCGATGCAGGTCTGTCATGGGGTGGTCTCCTGAAGGGACCACCACCGTATGCGGCGAGCATGACTGCACGATGTCGTGCCGCGTGACGGTGGGATGACAAACGCCTGGATAGTCCCGTCGACGGCGCAGGCCGCTTCGCATTCGGGACAGGCGCTTCGGCACGCGCGGAAATGTGACAGCGACGCCCGAAGACAGTGCGTCCATTCGATCACTCACCCGTGCCACCCCATGTCGATGCCGACCCTCCCGAAGCCGACCGCCACGACCAGCCGCGCGCCCTCGGTCAGAACCCAGCCCGATCACCCTGATCAGCCCGACGCGAGGACCCGCTCGTCCACGCGCCCACTCGACGGCGACCGGCCGTCGATCACGCGTCCGCCGCGCACCCGGGCGGGCACGCGTCCGCGCCAGGATGGCAACCTGGGCGCGTTGGGCACGCTCGGGGCTGCACCGCCAGAGGTGCGTCTCGCGCGCAACCTGCCCGATTTCGAACGCAAGCTCGCGGCGCAACGTGCACTCATGCCGGGCGAAGCGCAGTTGGGCGCCGCGGCGAAACTCGTCAACGAGGTGCGCCACAACCCGCTCGCGCCGCGCCCCGACGGCAGCACCACGCCGTCACACGACCAGCTGGCGCAGTTGCTCTCGCCCGCGGTGCTGCGCGACTTCCAGAAGAACGTGCTGCAACTCTCCGACGCGAAGATCCAAGCGATGGACGACATGGCCACCCAGGGCGGGCGCTGCATCCCCAGCAGCGGCTCGCTGTTCCAGGCGGTGCTGTACGGCGCGATCCCGTTCGCGGCGCTGGAGAGCACGCCGACCAAGGTGCTGGGCGGCAGCGTCGCGGCGCTGGCGGCACAGCCCTTCGTGACGGCGGGCCTGCAGACATCGATCGTCTCGGCCATCACCGTGATGCGGCAGAAGGGTGGGCCGATGGGCAAGATGCCCGGCAACCTCAAGGCCAATACGACCTTGCAGCAGATCGAGGCCGACCTCGTGCAGCTGAAGGACCTGGCGCAGAAGGATGCCGCCGCGATGGGTGCGATGCTGCAGGAGCTTGCCGCGAAACACCCGGCGCACGCGTTGCCGACGAGCCCGGCCCCCACTGAAGAACAGCTGCAGGACTTCCTGCGCGCGTTGACCCCCGACGAACACCAGGGCC
This sequence comes from Rhizobacter sp. P2_H2, assembly GCF_056403375.1. Classification (NCBI taxonomy): domain Bacteria; kingdom Pseudomonadati; phylum Pseudomonadota; class Betaproteobacteria; order Burkholderiales; family Sphaerotilaceae; genus Rhizobacter; species Rhizobacter sp. P2_H2. The sequence continues at coordinate 3,305 of NZ_JBFUFP010000233.1, read as the reverse complement.
TGCAAAAGATCCAGAACGACCAGACCGCACGCGCCGTGCAAGCGGCCGGGCTCGTGCTGGACGGCCTGCGCCTCGAAGGCATGCAGAAGCGCCAGAAGAACTCGACGAACGCGCAGGTGTTCTGGCGCACCTTGCGCGGCCTGAGCGGCATCCTGGCGCCTGCCATGCAGGCCAGGCATGTGCCGGCCGCGGCCATCACCGGCGTGTCGGTCGCGATCGCGCTCGGTGCGCTGCTCGGCCAGCACCTGGGGGCCGGACAGGACGAGCGCACGGCGCAGGCCGATGAACTGCGGCTGAGCATCCTGTACGGCGACCTCTTCAACGCTGAAGGGCAGGCCGACTGGAACGCGGGCCGCGAGATCCGCTCCACCGGCATCGACCCGAAGAAGTTGCAAGGCCTGGTCGTCGAGCCGGAGATGCTGATCGCCGGCCGCGTGAGCGCGATGGTCGACAGCCACCGCCAGGAACTCCAGGCACGGCTGGATGCGCACCAGGCGCAGCCGCCCGCGCCAGACACCGACCCGGAGGCCGGCGACCGCGTGGCCGTGCATCTCGCCGCGGAGATCGCCGATTGCGAGCGTGACCTCCAGAAGATCGCCGACGGCAACCTGACCGGGCTGGAGGAGAACGGCTTCGCACGGCAGCTGTTCGGCCAGGCGATGCAGAACACCGCGGTGGCCTTTGCGTGGTCGGAGGGCTGGGCCAAGCTGCGCTCGCCGCTGGAGTACTCGGCGCAGGTGGGGCAGCGCCTGTCGCAGCAGTTCACCTTCGGCGTGCTGGGCGGTGCCGGCGCCTTGCTGCTGGGGCGCGGCGTGAATGCGGTGGTGTACGAGGTCAACAAGCACCTGGCCGCGCAAGCGCACGCGCATTCCAACGACCCGGCGCAGGCGCACAAGCCGATCAGCGGCACCAGCAGCCTGCCCGCGTGGGCGCAGGTGATGCTCGCGGCCGGCGCCGGCGGCATCGCCTTCTATTCGGCGATGACGCAGTACAGCGCAGTGAACGTGAAGAACGCGCGGCGCGACATCCAGGGCGGCAAGGACAACGACCCGGGCCTGGGCGACCAGATGAAGAAGGGCTGGATCAGCCCGCTGTGGCAGCGCCGGGCGAACAGCGCCGGCACGGCCGCCCAGGCCGCCGGCAACGATGTGCTGCAGGCCGATTGGCGCAGCACCTCGGCGATGCGCTCGGCGCTGGCGGCCGACGCGGTCGTGGCCACCAGCGACTAGCGTTCCGGCGTTACTGCAGGCTCAGCGTCAGCGTGTACTGGTCGCGGGTCTCGAAGTCGTACGGGATGCTCGACAGGCGGATCCACGCCTCGCGCGCGGTGGCGCCGTTGGTGTACGCCACGCTGACCTCGCCCGAGCTGGGCCATTCGGAATCGCCGGAGAGCTTGGCGCCGGTCGCGTCGACGATGGAGACGAAGAAGCCCTGGTGCTGCGGGGTCAGCATGCGCACCGTCAGCGTCTGGCCGGCCGGAATCGTCAGCTGGTAGTAGTCGCTGTCGGTGTGCACGATTTTCGAGCTGCCGATGACCACGGTCTCGTTCTTCAGCGTGCCGGAGATCAGCAATTGCCCGGCCGGCACTGCGTTGGCCGTGGCCAGCGTGTTGTTCGGCTCCGTCTCGGTGAGGCCGGCATTCGGGTCGATGTTCAGCACGATCTCGTCCGACAGCGTCGTGTGGTTGGCGAGATCGCGCGCGCGGGCGACGACGGTGTGCGCGCCGGGCGCCAGCGTCGTCGTGTCGAACAGCACGTAGTACTGGTCGGCCGGATCGGTGCTGAGGTAGTGCAGCGAGGCCCAGGTGCCGGTCTCCTTGCCGTCGACCAGGAAGTCGACGCCGAAGAGACGGGTCTCGTCCTTCGCGATGGCCGTCAGCTTGACCAGGCCGAAGCTGCCTTGCACGGCGGCGGTGATGGTGGGCGGCACGGTGTCGCTGCTGCCGGGCGCACCGGCCGGGGTGCCGATCGTGAAGCCGGCCTCGGCCGAGGTGGTGCTGTTGCCGGCGGCATCGACCGCGACCGCGACGAAGCTGTGCGTGCCGCTCGTGATCAGGCCGATCGGCAGCGACGAGGTGTACGAACCGTCGCTCGGCGATTTCTGCACGGTGACCTGGATGGCGCTGCCATCGATGAGGAAGGTGACCGAGGTGACACCGACGTTGTCGGTGGCGAGCGCGCTGAGGGCCACGGCCTCGGTGGACACGGTGGCCGATGCGGAGACGACCGGCGGCTGGGTGTCGGCGCTCGACGGGCTGGAGGCCGGCGTGCCGGGTGGGGAGGGCTTCTGGGCGGTGTCGTTGGTGCTGTCGCCACCGCCGCCGCCGCAGGCAGCGAGCATCAGCGTGAGAAGCAGGGCGGGCAGGGTGCGGGTGACGCTGGCGGATCGGGTCATGGGGTGGGCGTGTTGGGCGACCGGCGATTCTGTCACCTGGGTGACAGAAGATGATGACGACGACACGCGGTTACCCGGGCAGTTACGCTCCGGCGTCGACCACGGGCCCAGGGAGAACACCATGCACAGGATTCCTCGTCGCAGTTTTGTCATCGGTGCAGCGGCTGCGCTGGGCGCGGGGCGGGCCTTGGCGCAGACGACCGCGCCGACGCCGCTGCCACCCGCCTCATCGCCGTATGCGCAGTTGCGGGGCGGCACGCCGCACCACCTGTCGCCGGAGCAGGAGTCGCAACGCGTGTTCGACAGCACGGCGCCTGCGGGGCCGCCGGGGCGCTGGGTGGCGCGCGCTGCGCTGCCGATCCCGCGCAGCGAGATGGCGTGGGCAGCGGTGGTGCGCGGGCAGATGCACATCGTGGGCGGGTACGGCGAGGGCGCGGTGAACCGCGACTACCACCACATCTACGAGCCGGCGGCCGACCGCTGGCTCAACGGTGCGCCGCTGCCGCGCGGCGCGAACCACGTGGCGGTGGCAGCGGAAGGCGACCTGCTGTATGCCTGCGGCGGCTTCGTCGAACAGAACCGGCGATCGGATGCGCTGGCGTTCGTGTACGACAGCGGCTCGAACGCCTGGCGACCCATCGCGCCGATGCCACGGCCGCGAGGTGCGGCGGCGGCCGTGATGCTGGAGGGGCGGCTGCACCTGATCGGCGGCGCATCGGAGCCGGCGGCCGAGCGCGCGAGCGTCGGCTGGCATGAGGTGTACGACCCGAAGGCCGATCGATGGACCGCTCTGAAGCCGCTGCCCGGCGCGCGCGACCATGTGGGCTGCGTGGCGCATGGCGGCCTGATCCACGTGATCGGCGGGCGCTTCAACACCTTCGAATACAACACCACGCTGCACCACGTGTACC
>NZ_JBFUFP010000232.1:0-6455 GCF_056403375.1 Rhizobacter sp. P2_H2 | reverse complement strand
GCCTGAAGCCTGCCCTGTGGCTCGCGACGCTCGGCGTCGTGCTGACGGCGCTGATGGTTGGCGCGGTCGCGATGGCGGTGCTGCAGGTCGACTGGCGCTACGGCTTCCTGCTCGGCGCGATCGTCGCGTCGACCGATGCGGCGGCGGTGTTCTCGCTGCTGCGCCATGCCGGCATCCAGCTGCCGGAGCGGGTGTCCTCGACGCTCGAGATGGAGTCGGGCCTGAACGACCCGATGGCGGTGTTCCTGACGCTCGCGATGACGGCCGTGATCCGCTCGAACGCCGGGCCGGGCGAGCTCTTGCTGCTGCTCGCGACGCAAGCCGGCTTCGGTCTCGCGATCGGGCTGGCCGGCGGCTGGGGCGTCGCGTGGCTGCTGAACCGGCTGACGCTGACCGTCGAGCACAGCGGGCTGCTGGCGCTGATCGTGCTGTCGGGCGGGCTGGCGGTGTTCGCCGCGGCGGGGCTGGTCGAGGGCTCGGGTTTCCTCGCGGTCTACCTGTTCGGCCTGCAGGTGCGTGCGCGCGCCGAGGCGGCGGCGCACGCTGGGTCGTCGGCGCTCGACGGCTTCGCGTGGGCCGCGCAGGCGAGCCTGTTCGTGCTGCTCGGGCTGCTGGTGTCGCCGCGGCAGATGCTCGACATGGCGGTGCCGATCGTCGCGGTGGTGGCGGCGCTGCTGTTCGTCGCGCGGCCGCTGGCGGTGTGGCTGTGCCTCGCGCCGCTGCGCTTCCCGGCGGCGCAGAGCCTGTTCATCGGCTGGGTGGGGTTGCGCGGCGCGGTGCCGATCGTGCTGGCGCTGTTCCCGCTGATGGCGCGCGTGCCCGACAGCTACCGCTTCTTCAACGTCGCGTTCGGCGTGGTGCTGGCGTCGCTGCTGATGCAGGGCGTCTCGCTGCGCTGGGTGGCGCACCGGCTCGGTGTCGTCGAGCCGCCGGCGCTGCCGCCGGACACCGAGCGCGCGGTGCAGGGCCGGCTCTGGCTCGATGCCAACCTGCCGCTGGCCGAGGTGTTCGCGTTCTTCCAGCTGCCGGTGCCGCACAACGCCGGGCCGTCGCTCGGCGACTGGTTGACCGACAACCTCGCGCGCGGCCACGGCGCAGGCGACGGCGTCGAATGGCATGGCGCGCACTTCGAGGTGGGCGAGATGGTGGACGGGCGGGTGTCGCGGGTGGCGCTGGCGCTGCGCTCGCGGGACCCGCAGGCGGAATGAACCGCCGCGCGAAGGGGAGCGAGTTGCAACGCGAGCCCGGGCTCGGCGCGCGCTGGTTCGCGCAACGCGGCTGGAAGCCGTTCGCGTTCCAGCGCGAGGTCTGGGCCGCGCTGGCCGACGGCCGCAGCGGCCTGCTGCACGCCACCACCGGCGCCGGCAAGACCTATGCGGTGTGGTTCGGTGCGCTCGCGAATGCGGCGCGCCGCGGCATCGACCCGCTGGCGCTGCAGCCGCCACCGCTCGGCGTGCTGTGGATCACCCCGATGCGCGCGCTGGCCGCCGATTCGGCGCGGGCGCTGCAGGTGCCGCTGACCGAGCTGGGCAGCGGATGGAGCCTCGGCCTGCGCACCGGCGACACGCCGTCGGCCGAGCGCGCGCGGCAGGACCGGCGCTTTCCGAGCGTGCTCGTGACGACGCCCGAATCGCTGAGCCTGATGCTGACCCGCGAAGCCGCGCGCGACGAACTCGCCGCCGTGCACACCGTGATCGTCGACGAATGGCACGAGCTGATGGGCAACAAGCGCGGCGTGCAGGTGCAGCTGGCGCTGGCGCGCCTGAAGCGCTGGAACCCGGGGCTCGCGACCTGGGGCCTGAGCGCGACGCTCGGCAACCTGGACGACGCGATGCGCGTGCTGCTCGGGGACACACCCGGTACGAAGGTGCAAGGCAGCCTCGACAAGACGCTGCTGATCGACACGCTGCTGCCGCACGAGCCCGGCCGCTTCTCGTGGGGTGGCCACCTCGGCAAGCAGATGCAGCAGCCGGTGGTCGACGAGATCGAGCGATCCGGCACGACGCTGGTGTTCGTCAACATGCGCTCGCAGGCCGACGCCTGGTACCAGATGCTGCTGGAACAGCGGCCGGAATGGGCCGGCAGCGTCGCGCTGCACCACGGCTCGCTGGATCCTGCCGTGCGCGAGTGGGTGGAGCTGGGGCTGAAGGAGGGGCGGCTGAAGGCGGTGGTCGCGACCTCGTCGCTGGACCTGGGCGTCGACTTCCTGCCGGTGGAGCGCGTCCTGCAGGTCGGCTCGGCCAAGGGCATCGCGCGGCTGCTGCAGCGTGCCGGCCGCAGCGGCCATGCGCCGGGGCGGCCGAGCCGCATCACGCTCGTGCCCACCAACACGCTGGAGCTGGTGGAGGCGGTGGCCGCGCGGCGCGCCGCGCAGCAGGGCCGCATCGAGAAGCGTGCGACGCCCGACAAGCCGTTCGACGTGCTGGTGCAGCACCTGGTGACGGTGGCGCTCGGCGGCGGCTTCACGGCCGATGCGCTGTACGACGAGGTGCGGACGGCGCACGCCTACCGCGCGCTGGCGCGCGACGAGTTCGACTGGGCGCTGGCCTTCGTCGAGCAGGGCGGCGCGAGCCTCACGGCCTACCCGGAATACCACCGCGTGCAGGCGATCGACGGCGTGTACCGCGTGCCCGACCGCGGCATCGCGCGGCGCCACAAGCTGCAGGTGGGCACCATCGTCGCCGACTCGGCGATGCAGGTGAAGTACCTGAGCGGCGGGCGCATCGGCACGGTGGAGGAGGGCTTCATCGCGCGGCTGCGCGCCGGCGACTGCTTCGTCTTCGCGGGCCGCACGCTGGAGTACGTGCGCACGCAGGAGATGACGGCCTACGTGCGGCGCGCCGAGGGCCGCAAGGGCGTCGTGACGAACTGGAACGGCAGCAAGATGCCGCTGTCGAGCGAGCTGGCCGATGCGGTGYTGGAGGTGCTGGCCGCGGTCGACGCCGGCGATTTCGACGCGCCGGAGCTGCAGGCCGCGCAGCCGATGCTGCAGGCGCAACAGCGGCTCTCGCGGCTGCCGACGCCGGGCACGCTGCTGGTGGAGCGCATCCGCTCGCGCGAGGGGCAGCACCTGTTCATGTACCCGTTCGGCGGGCGCAACGTGCACATCGGCCTCGCGAGCCTGCTGGCCTGGCGGCTCGCGCGCGACGCGCCCAACACCTTCAGCATCTCGATCAACGACTATGGGCTGGAGTTGCTGAGCGCGCTGCCGATCGACCCGCGGCCCTTGCTGGATGGTGAACTTTTCGGCGACGACACCCTGCTCGACGACGTGCTCGCGAGCCTGAACTCCAGCGAGCTGGCGCGGCGGCGGTTTCGCGAGATCGCGCGCGTGGCGGGGCTGGTCTTCAGCGGCTACCCGGGGCAGCCGAAGAGCGCGCGCCAGCTGCAGGCGTCGAGCACGCTGTTCTACGAGGTGTTCCGCAAGTACGACGCCGGCAACCGGCTGCTCGGGCAGGCGCAGACCGAGGTGCTGAGCCAGGAGCTTGATATCCGGCGGCTCGCCGCCAGCTTGGAGCGCATGCGGGGGCAGCGCATCGCGTTCGTCGAGCTCGAGGTGCCCAGCCCGTTCGCGCTGCCGCTGATGGTGGAGCGCTTTCGAGAGAAACTCAGCACCGAGAAGCTCAACGACCGGCTGGCCCGCATGCTCAAGGACATGGAGCGTGCGGCCGCCCCCCGTCCCCAGGACCCACGATGATGTTGCGCAAATCCCGGCTGCTGCGCGCGGCCAACACCGCCCGGCTGGCGACCTACCTGATCGCGCTGTGGAAGCTGTTCAAGCACCCGCAGGCGCCGCGCGGCGCGAAGCTCGTCGCGGTGGCGGTGATCGCCTATGCGGTGAGCCCGATCGACCTGATCCCGGATTTCATCCCGGTGCTCGGGCAGCTGGACGACCTGCTGATCATCCCGCTGGGCGTTGCGCTGGTGCGCAAGATGACGCCCGATCCGCTGTGGCAGGCGCTGCTGGTCGAGGCCGAGCGCACGCGCGAGAAGCTGCCGCGCTGGTGGTGGGGTGCGCTGCTGGTGGTCCTGGTGTGGCTGCTGTTGTTCGGCGCGTTCGTCTGGTGGCTGGTGCGCGGGATCTTCGGCRGATGAGGTGGTTGGGTGGGGTGTGCCTGGCCGCGCTGCTGGCGGCCGGGCCGGTACAGGCGGCCAGCGGCGTCGTGACCCACGTGACCGATGGCGACACGCTGTGGGTGCGGGTCGATGGCGCGTCGCCCAGGGCGAAGCCGAAGAAGCTGCGCCTGCAAGGCATCGATGCGCCGGAGCACTGCCAGGCCTGGGGCCCGCAGGCGACCGAGGCACTGGCGCGCCGTGTGCTGCACCGGCGCGTGCAGTTCGCGACGGTGGCGCAGGACCGCTACCACCGCAGCATCGCCCGCGTGGCTGTCGATGGTGACGACGTGGCGGCCTGGATGGTGGCGCACGGGCATGCGTGGAGCGACCATTTCCGGCGGCGCAAGGGTGGCCAGGACGGTGGGCGATACGGCGCACTCGAAGCGCAGGCGAAGGCCGCGCGGCGCGGGCTGTTCGCGCAGCCCGGCGCGGTCGAGCCGCGGGTCTTTCGTAGGATGCATGGACGCTGCGAGGTGATCGCGCACTGACCGTTACATCGTTTGCCGTCATACAAGGCCAATCGATGACATCGCCGCCCTACCATCCGCGCCAGTTCAACAGGGAGCGTCGATGAGCAGGACGATCAGGCGCTTCGCGCGGGGTGGTGTCGTGGCCGCGTGCAGCGTGGCGGCGGCCTGCGTGTTGAGCGCTTGCGGCGGCGGCGGCGAAGCCCCGGCCACGCCGGACCCGGGGCCGCCGGCACCGAGCGGGCTCACCTTGACCGGCAAGGTGATGCGCGGCCTGCTGCAGGGCGCGCGGGTGTGCGTCGATGCGAACGACGATCTGCAGTGCGATGGCGACGAGCGGKTGGCCGTGACCGATGCGCAGGGTGGCTACACGCTGGTGCTGGACGCGGCGCAGGCGGCCTTGCTGGTGACTGCGCGGCTGGTGGCGCAGGTGCCGGCGTCGACGATCGATGCATCGACCGGCGCGCCGGTGGGCGACGAGCATGTGCTGCTGGCGCGGCCGTACGAGGCGGGCCGCACGGAGTACCTCTTCACGCCGGTGCGCACGCGCGTCGAGCAGCTGGTGTGGGGCGGTGTGGCGCGCGAGGAGGCCGAGGCCGTCGTGCGGCGCGGGGCGGGCTTGGTCGACCTGGCGCTCGATGACGACTACATCGCGGCCGCCGACGGATTGCATCGCGACGAGGCCATGTTGGTGCGCGAGCAGGCGATGGCCTGGTTCGGCCAGCAGACGCGTGGGCTGATGGCGATGCTGCACCGGCCGTCGGACGCGTGGTTCAACGCGCAGGCGGGGGCGGGGGTGTTCGAGCTGTCGGCCGACCTGGGCCGCGATGGCACGGTGTACACGGCGACCGCGACGAACCTGGTGGCCGGGCCGGTGGCGGGCGAGATGCTGGCGTCGCGACGCCGCTGGAGCTTCGATCCGGCGGTCGACACCGCGTTTCAGGGCTATGCGCCGATCAGCGAGCGATCGGATTTTCTCGATGAGACGGCGGGCTGGCTGGAGGGCGATCCGCAAGGGACGCTCGCGCAGCGGCTGGACGCGGGGCGCGTGCTGCAGCTGCGCAGCGGTGTCGCGATCGCGGCCGAGTTGCGCGACGTGGAAGACCTGGCGGGCCGCGCGATCGCGCGCGACGACGTGGGCGGCAGTGCCGACGTGGCGGTGAGCGGCACCTGGCCCGACGGCGCGCAGCGCTACCGGCACCATGCCCGCGTGCAGTGGCGCGCCGGCGGGTACGCGCATGTGCGCGAGGAGGGCGAGCCGTTCGGGATGACGCTCGCGAGCCTCGACCAGTTCATCGCGCTGCGCCAGGTGCAGCCGGACGGCAGCGGTTCATGGCGCGCGCTGCGCGGGCTGGATGCGAGTGCGGTGGAGATGGGCTTCGACGGCCAGGGCGGCGTGATCTTCCGCGACAGCTCGACGCTGCAGCCGCTGGGCGGTGCCGCGATCGAGACCTTCACGTTCGGCGGCGTGCCGGTGCTGCGCGTGCCGCTGAGCGAACAGGCCAGTGCGGCGGAGTTCGGCGTGCTCGGGGTCAGCCTGTATTTCGCGGTGTACCGGGGGGTGCATCAGTTGGACATGGTGGAGGCGGGGTGGATGGAGGTGGGTGGGGAGGGTCGGGGGGTGAACCGCTCCGCCGTGGATGCGCTGACGCGGGTCGTGGGAGTGCCTGCGATCGGGGGCTGAAATCAGCGGAAGATGTTCATGGCTTCCAATCCTTCCGAATATTCACTCAATGTCTTGTTGCCACCGTTGACCTTGCGCTTGTCGTTCTGTGCATTCCTTTTGCGAGGGGATGAATCCTCGCTTCTATCGTTGCGCGCAGGCTGGCCGCCATCGGCCTTGCGGTTGAGTTTCCGTGTGCCCTGGTTGCC
>NZ_JBFUFP010000231.1:0-6460 GCF_056403375.1 Rhizobacter sp. P2_H2 | reverse complement strand
CCCAGCGTCTCGGTCGTGCTGGTCTCGACCCGCGAGCGCAGCTGGCTCGGGCCCACGTCGGTCGGATTCGCGCGCGGTGTCTCGACGCGCCAGTCGATGCGCTCGCCGCCGCAGCGCCGCAACAGCAGCGCCTCGCGGTCGGCCGGGCCGGCGTCGGCGAACGGATCCGCGCGGCACGGCACCGGCGGCGCCGCCCCAGCGTCAGCAGCGGCCCCCACCATCAGCATCGTCATCAGGAAGCACTTGCGCGCCGGAAACTTCATGTCACAAGCAGAGGCATGGATGTCAGCCGGAACATCATGCAAGAAGCCCCCGTAGGACAACCGGAATGCCGCACCGCAACAATGGGGTATGCGCACGAGGACGGTGCGCGCAGACGAAGTCACAATACGCCGTAGTTTCATCGCGGTACGCCGCGCCCAGCCCGCCATGCTGACCAACTTCTTCTTCACCCTGCGCGCCGCCAAGCTGAAGGTCTCCGTCAAGGAATACCTGACGCTGCTCGAAGCACTGCAAGCCGGCGTGATCGACGACGAAGGCGGCCCGAGCGTCGACAAGTTCTACCTGCTCGCCCGCACCACGCTCGTCAAGGACGAGGCCAACTTCGACAAGTTCGACCGCGCCTTCGCCGCCTACTTCAAGGGCGTCGAGCTGCTCACCGACTTCACGCAGGACATCCCGCTCGACTGGCTGCAGAAGAAGCTCGAGCTCGAACTCAGCCCCGAGGACAAGGCCGCGATCGAGAAGATGGGCTGGGACGAGCTGATGGAGACGCTCAAGAAGCGCTTCGAGGAACAGAAGGAACGCCACGAAGGCGGCAACCGCATGATCGGCACCGGCGGCACCAGCCCGTTCGGCGCCTACGGCTACAACCCGCAAGGCATCCGCATCGGGCAGGACAAGTCCCGCAACAAGAGCGCCGTGAAGGTCTGGGACCAGCGCCAGTTCAAGGACTACGACGACTCGCTCGAACTCGGCACCCGCAACATCAAGGTCGCGCTGCGCCGCCTGCGCCGCTTCGCCCGCGAAGGCTCCGACGAGGAACTCGACCTCGACGACACCATCCGCTCGACCGCCGCCAACGCCGGCTACCTCGACATCAAGATGGTCCCCGAGCGCCACAACAAGGTGAAGGTGCTGCTGCTGATGGACGTCGGCGGCACGATGGACGAACACATCCACCGCGTCGAAGAGGTGTTCAGCGCCGCCAAGGCCGAGTTCAAGCACCTGGAGTTCTACTACTTCCACAACTGCGTCTACGACTTCATGTGGAAGAACAACCGCCGCCGCTACAGCGAGAAATTCTCCACCTGGGACGTGATCCGCAAGTACAACAAGGACTACAAGCTGATCTTCGTCGGCGACGCGACGATGAGCCCCTACGAGATCCTGCAGCCCGGCGGCAGCGTCGAATACAACAACGAGGAGGCCGGCGCCGAATGGCTGCAGCGCCTCACGCATGCCTTCCCCAAATTCGCGTGGATCAACCCCGAGCCGCAAGGCGTCTGGGGCTACCGCCAGAGCATCTCGATCGTCGCCCAGCTGATGAACCAGCGCATGTTTCCGCTCACGCTGCAAGGCCTCGAAGGTGCCATGCGGCTGCTGAGCAAATGAGGGTGCCCGCACCGCCCCTGCTGGCCGCCGGGCTCGCGCTGTCGATCTCGCTGTCGGGCTGCGCGATCTTCAAGCCCGGCAGCGACGACGGCAGCAAGCCCGAATCTCCCCCGGCCGCCGCTGCTGCACCGGCGGCGGCCGCGTCCGCTCCGGCCTTCGTCGCCTACCGGCTCGAGATCGAGGCCCCCGACGACCTGAAGGCCCTGCTCACCACCTACCTCGACCTCGGCCGCTTCCAGTCGTCGACGCAGGAAGGCATCACCCGTGCCGAGCTCGACCGCCTCGCCGCGGCCGCGCCGGCCCAGGCCAGGACGCTGGTCGAGACCGAGGGCTACTTCAACGCCGAAGCCACCGTCGAGCGCAGCGAGACGCCCGAAGGCCTGCCGGTCATCAAGCTGGTGCTGCAGGTCGGTCCGCGCACCCGCGTCGACCACTGGGACCTGCAGATCGAAGGCGAGCTGAAGAAGGGCCTCGATGCCAAGGATCCGGCCGCGCGCGAGACCTTCGACCGCCTCGAGGACCAGTGGCCGCTGAAGCTCGGCCGCCCGTTCCGCCAGGGCCTGTGGGGCGAGGCGAAGAACGAGACCGTGGCCCGGCTGCGCGCCGACGGCTACCCGGCCGCGCAATGGAAGAGCACCGAGGCACGCGTCGACGCGTCGACGCAGAAGGCCAGCATCACCGCGGTGCTCGACAGCGGCCCGCTGTTCCACCTCGGCGAGCTCCGCATCGAAGGCCTGCAGCGCTACGACGAAGGCGCGATCCGCAACCTCGCCGACTTCGGCCCCGGCACGCCCTACACCGAGAAGCGCATCCTCGATTTCCAGGAACGCCTGGGCAAGCTCGGGCTGTTCGAGGGCGTCTCGGTCGAGATCGATCCCGATCCGGCGGTTGCCGCGGCGACGCCGGTGACGGTGCGGGTGCGCGAGCAGACGCTGCAGCAGGCCACCTTCGGCATCGGCTACAGCGACAACACCGGCGGGCGCTTCACCTTCGAGCACCGGCACCGCCGGCCGTTCGGCTTCAACGCGCAACTGCACAACAAGTTCGAACTCGGCCGCGACCTGCGCTCGTGGGACGCCGACCTCACGTCGAACCCGACCGACGGCCAGTACCGCAACCTGATCGCCACCAGCATCTCGCGGCTCGACTCGGCCGGCGCGATCACGCTGAACTCGCGCGTGCGGGTCGGCCGCTCGCTCGACACCGAGCACATCGAGCGGCTGATCTTCGTCGAGGTGCTCGACTCGAAGCTCACCAACGACACCGCCGAGCAGGACAGCCGCGCCGTCTCGCAGAACTACAACTGGGTCTGGCGCGACGTCGACAGCATCCTGCTGCCCACCAAGGGCCTGACCGCCTCGATCCAGGCGGCCGGCGGCTATGCCATCAACAACTTCGCCAGCAACGGCCCGTTCGGCCGCACCTACGGCCGCCTGACCGGCTACTGGCCGCTCGGCCAGCGCTGGTACGGCCAGGCGCGGGTCGAGGCCGGCGGCGTGTTCGCGAAACCCGATGTCGGCATCCCGGATGCGCTGCTGTTCCGCGCCGGCGGCGACGACTCGGTGCGCGGCTACGCCTACCGCTCGCTGGGTGTGATCAAGGATGGCGAGCTCTACGGCGGCCGCTTCCTGCTGACCAGCAGCATCGAACTGGCCCGCCCGATCTCGCCGCGCATGCCCTCGCTGTGGTGGGCGGTGTTCGCCGACGGCGGCAACGCGTCCGACACCTGGGGCCACGTGAACTCGGTCTACGGCTACGGCGTCGGCCTGCGCTGGCGCAGCCCGGTCGGGCCGCTGCGCATCGACTATGCGCACGGCCAGGCGGTCGACGAGAACCGCCTCCATTTGAGCGTCGGCATCGCCTTCTAGAACTCGCATGAGCGACGACACCGAAGCCACGCCCCCCGCCAAACCGCTGCGCCGACGCCGCTGGTGGGTCGCGCTGCTGATCATCGGCTTCGTGCTGCTGATCGTGCTGCCGGCCGCGCTGGTCGGCACCGCGCTGTGGGCGGCCGGCAGCGAGAGCGGCACCGCGTGGCTGCTCGGCAACGTCGCACGCTCGCTGCCGTTGCTGCAGGTCAGCGAGCCACGCGGTTCGCTGGTCGGCGATTTCAGCGCGAAGCAGGTCGTCGTCGTGCTCGGCGAACACGACCGCATCGTGATCGACGCGCTGCGCTGGCGCGGCCTCTCGCTGTCGTTCACGCCCTACCCGCGTTCGTGGGCGGCGGTGCATGCCGATGCGATGTCGGCCGAGCGCGTCACGGTGCAGATCGGCCCCAGCGATCCGAATGCCAAGCCGTCGGGTCTGCCGAGTTCGCTGCGCTCGCCGGTCGAGGTGTACGTCGACCAGCTGACGGTCGGCACGCTGCTGGTGCCGGGGCTGGAGGCGCATCCGTTGCGCGAGATCGCCGCCAAGGTCGCGCTGGGCGCCGAGCGCGGCGCGCTGCACCGTGTCAGCGGTGTCTCGCTGCGGCTCGATGCGCTGCAGGTCACCGGCCGCGCGCAGATCGGCGCCGACGGCGACATGCCGCTCGAGCTGCAGCTGGCCGGCGTGCAGGGCAGCGGCAGCGAGGCGGCCCTGCCGACGCTGCCGGCCTGGGCGAAATCGCTGCGCAACGACTGGCATGCCGGCCTGTCGGCGAAGGGCCCGCTCGCGCGCTTCAATGCCAAGGCCGCGTTGCGCGCGCAAGGGCAGTCGCTGGACGCCACCGCCACCGTCGCGCCGTGGGACAGCTGGCCGCTGCCGCAGGTCGATGCCAGCACGCAGGCGCTCGACCTGTCGGCCCTGCTGACCAGCGCGCCCGTCACCGCGCTGAGCGGCACGGTCTCGATCGCCCCCACCGATGCGAAGGCCGGCCAGGGCGGCCTCGCCGCGCGCGGCACGCTGCGCAACGACACCCCCGGCCGCTGGGACCAGCAGCGCCTGCCGCTGCGCCAGCTGAGCTTCGACGTGCGCGGACGCGCCGACCAGCCGCGGCAGTTCGAGCTCGCTGCGTTCGAAGCGGTGCTCGCCGGCACCGCCAAGCCGGCCGGCAGCGTCAGCGGCACCGGCCGCGTCGACGGCGGCAACTTCGAGCTGAACGCGACGCTCGACAAGATCGCGCCGTCCGAGCTCGACCCGAACCTGCCGGCGATGACGCTCGGCGGCCCCGTCACCCTGTCCGGCCAGACCCACCCGCCGCTGCCCGACGGCAGCGCACAGCCGCCGAGCTTCAAGGCGCTGGTCGACCTGAAGGGCCAGCTGCTGCAGCCGGCGCGCGCGGTGCAGCTGAAGGTGGATGCGCAAGGCGATGAGCGGCACATCGAGCTGCGCGAGTTGCGCGCCTCCGCCGGCGCGGCACAGGCCAGCCTGAGCGGCAGCGCCGAGCGCGGTGCGGCTCAGTGGCAGGCCAAGGCGAAAGGCGCGCTGGTCGATTTCGATCCTGYGGCCTGGTTTCCCGGGCCGCCCGAATCGAGCTGGCACCTCGGGCCGCACCGGCTGAACGTGAAGGGCGAGCTGGCCGTGACGGTGCCCGACAGCGTGACCGCCCCGGCCCCGCGCGGTGCGACGCTGCTCGACCGCCTGGCCGCGCTGCGCGGCGACATCAGCGCGGTGATCGGCGACAGCGTGCTGGCCGGCGTGCCGCTGCGGGGCGACCTCGCGCTGCACCACCCGAGCGCCGGCGCGCCGTTCGCCGCCAGCGTGAAACTCGACGCCGGCGGCAACGCGCTGAACGCCGAAGGCACGCTCGCCACCGATGCGCGCGGCGCGGCCGATCGCTGGCATGTCGATGCCCGCGCGCCGGTGCTGGCGCGCCTGCAGCCGCTGCTGAAGCTGCTGCCCGGCGCACAGGCCTCCGGCCTGCTCGAAGGCCTGAACGGCAGCTTCAACGGCGAGGCCGAGCTGACCGGCCGCTGGCCCGACGTGAAGACGCAGGGCCAGGGCAAGCTCGCGACGCTGCGCGCCGGCCCGCTGGCGGTCGGCCGGGCCGACCTGCGCTGGCAGGCCGGCAGCAGCGCCGATGCGCCGCTGGAGCTCAGCGCCGACATCGCCCAGGGCGCCTGGCGCGGCCAGGGCCTCGACAGCAGCCGGCTGCAGTTGCAGGGCACGGCCCGCTCGCACACGCTGAACTGGCGCAGCGAGCTGAAGGCCCTGCCGCCGGCCTGGGTCGACAGCGTGCAGCCGCCACCCGCTGCGCGAGCGGCCAGCGCGCCTGCGGCGACTCGCCCCGTCGCTGCAGCATCTGCTGCGGCCTCCGCGGCAGCCAGCGCCCCGCCCGCGGCTGCAGCGGCCGCCTYGGCCCCCTCTCCCGCCACCGGCCGCACGCTGGTGCTCGTGACCGCCCGCGGCAGCCTCACCGGCGCGCCGTTCGACGGCACGTCACCGCGACCTTCCATCGGCAACACCGCCGGCAAGCCGCCGACCCCGCTGAACTGGAAGGGCACGCTGCAGCAGGCCGAGGTGCGCAGCAGCCAGCCCGGCAGCACGCCGTGGCTGCTGGCGCAGAACGTCGATGTCGAGGTGCAGGCGGGCGACGCGCCGTCGGTCAACGTATCGGCCGGCCGCGCCGACATCCTCGGCGCCGGGCTGCGCTGGGACGCCATCCGCTGGCAGGCCGGCCAGGGCGTGCAGACGCAGCAGCTCGACGTGCAGGCCGAACTGCAGCCGGTCGCGATCGCACCGCTGCTGCGCCGGCTGCAGCCGGATTTCGGCTGGGGCGGCGACCTGCAGATCGGCGGCAGGATCGTCGTGCACCAGGCGGCCGAGTTCAGCGCCGACATCGTGCTCGAGCGCGTGCGCGGCGATCTCTCGGTGACCGACGAAACCGGCACGCAGCCGCTCGGCCTGACCGACCTGCGGCTCGGCC
>NZ_JBFUFP010000230.1:0-6475 GCF_056403375.1 Rhizobacter sp. P2_H2 | reverse complement strand
AGGCCGCGTGGGCCGCCTGGGGCTACGGCCCCGCTCCGGCCGCCGGCGTGTGGCGCCTCGATGCGCCTGCCGACCTGCTGGCCCGCCTGCCGGTGCGCACACCGATCCACCAGTAAACCAGGAGACACGCCATGCTCAGCGGAGGACGATCGACCCTGACCCAGTTCCTGATCGAGGAACGACGCCGCCATCCCGAGGCCACCGGCGACCTGAACGCGCTGATCACCGATGTCTCGCTCGCCTGCAAGACCATCGCGCGCAAGGTGGCCTATGGCGCACTGGACGGCGTGCTCGGCAGCGCCGGCACCGGCAACGTGCAGGGCGAGGAGCAGAAGACGCTCGACGTGCTGGGCAACGCGCTGTTCCTGCGCGCCACCGAGTGGGGCGGTCACACGGCCGGCATGGTGTCCGAGGAGCTGGAGGCGCCGTACACGCTGCCGCCCGAGCATCCGCGCGGCAAGTACCTGCTGCTGTTCGACCCGCTCGACGGCTCGTCGAACATCGACGTCAACGTCGCGGTCGGCAGCATCTTCTCGGTGCTGCGCGCGGTCGCGCCCGGGCAGGATCCGCAGCCGCAGGATTTCCTGCAGCCCGGCACGCAGCAGGTCTGCGCCGGCTATGCGATCTACGGCCCGTCGACCATGCTGGTGCTGACACTGGGCCGCGGCACGCATGCCTTCACGCTCGACCCGCTGCTCGGCGAATGGGTGCTCAGCCACCCCGGCCTGCGCATCCCGGAGAAGACCTGCGAGTTCGCGATCAACGCATCGAACAGCCGCTTCTGGGAACCGGCCGTCAAGCGCTACGTCGACGAATGCCTGGCCGGCCAGACCGGCACGCGCGGTGCCGACTTCAACATGCGCTGGATCGCCTCGCTGGTGGCCGAGACGCACCGCATCCTGATGCGCGGCGGCGTGTTCCTGTACCCGCGCGACAGCAAGGACCCGTCGCGTGCCGGCCGGCTGCGCCTGCTGTACGAGGCGAACCCGATCTCGTTCCTGATCGAGCAGGCCGGCGGCGGCGCGAGCACCGGCCGCTCGCGGTTGATGGAGGTGCAACCCGACGCGCTGCACCAGCGCATCGGCTTCGTCTTCGGTTCGCGCCACGAGGTGGCGCGCATCGAGACCTACCACCGCGACGAACCGGCGGCGGCCTACGATTCGCCGCTGTTCGGCAAGCGCGGCCTGTTCGCGGCCACGGTCTGAGGGGCATCGGCATGTCCGCGCTGCACCCCGTCATCGCCATCACCGGCTCGTCCGGCGCCGGCACCACCTCGGTCACGAAGACCTTCGAGAACATCTTCCGCCGCGAGGGCGTGGCGGCCGCGATCGTCGAAGGCGACAGCTTCCACCGCTACGACCGCGAGGCCATGAAGGCGGCGATGGCCGAGGCCGAGCAGAACCACCGGCCGCACTTCAGCCACTTCGGCGAGGACGCCAACCTGTTCGCCGAGCTGCAGGAGCTGTTTCGCAGCTATGCCGAGACCGGCACCGGGCAAAGCCGCAAGTACCTGCACAACGACGAGGAGGCGGCGCCGTACGGGCAGCCGCCCGGCACCTTCACCGCGTGGGCGCCGCTGCCGCCGAGCAGCCTGCTGTTCTACGAGGGCCTGCATGGCGGGGTGACGACCGACAAGGTCGACGTGGCGCGCTTCGCCGACCTGCTGATCGGCGTGGTGCCGGTGATCAACCTGGAGTGGATCCAGAAGATCCACCGCGACCGCAGCACGCGCGGCTATTCGACCGAGGCGGTGACCAGCGTGATCCTGCGCCGCATGCACGAGTACGTGGAGTACATCTGCCCGCAGTTCACGCGCACGCACATCAACTTCCAGCGCGTGCCGGTGGTCGACACCTCGGACCCGTTCATCGCGCGCACCATCCCGACCGCCGACGAGAGCCTGGTGGTGATCCGTTTCGCCAACCCGCGCGGCATCGATTTTCCGTACCTGCTGTCGATGCTGCACGACTCGTTCATGTCGCGCGCCAACACGCTGGTGGTGCCGGGCGGGAAGATGGAACTCGCGATGCAGCTGATCTTCACGCCGATGGTCATGCGGCTCGTCGAGCAGCGCAAGAACCTGCTGGCCGCATGAGGAGCTTCCGATGCCGATGATGTCGCTTCGACAACTGCTGGACCACGCCGCCGAGCACCGCTACGGCGTGCCGGCCTTCAACGTCAACAACCTGGAGCAGATCCAGGCCATCATGCAGGCGGCCGAGCGCACCGACAGCCCGGTGATCCTGCAGGCCTCGGCCGGTGCGCGCAAGTACGCCGGCGAGCCCTTCCTGCGCAAGATGGTCGAGGCCGCTGCCGAGATGTACCCCGGCATCCCGATCGTGATGCACCAGGACCACGGTGCGAGCCCGTCGGTGTGCCTGCAGTCGATCCGCTCGGGCTTCACCAGCGTGATGATGGACGGCTCGCTGCTGGAAGACGCGAAGACGCCGTCGAGCTACGACTACAACGTCGGCGTCACGCGCCGTGTCACCGAGATGGCGCATGCGGTGGGCGTGTCGGTGGAAGGCGAGCTCGGCTGCCTGGGCTCGCTCGAATCGGGAATGGCCGGCGAAGAGGATGGCGCCGGCGCGGCCGGCCGGCTGACGCACGAGCAGATGCTGACCGATCCGGAGCAGGCCGCCGACTTCGTCGCGCAGACCGGCATCGACGCGCTCGCCATCGCGATCGGCACCAGCCATGGCGCCTACAAGTTCAGCCGCCAGCCGACCGGCGACATCCTGGCGATCGACCGCATCAAGGCCATCCACGCGCGCATCCCGAACACGCACCTGGTGATGCACGGTTCGTCGTCGGTGCCGCAGGAGTGGCTGGCGGTGATCCGCGAGCACGGCGGCGAGATCGCGCCGACCTGGGGCGTGCCGGTCGAGGAGATCCGCGAAGGCATCCGCCACGGCGTGCGCAAGGTCAACATCGACACCGACATCCGGCTCGCGATGACCGGCGCGATGCGCCGTGCGATGGCCCGCGACCGCAGCGAGTTCGACCCGCGCCGCTTCCTGAAGGACGCCACCGCGGCGGCGCGCGACCTGTGCATCGCGCGCTTCGAGGCCTTCGGCTGCGCCGGCATGGCCTCGCGCATCAAGCCGGTGCCGCTGGACACTGCCGCCCAGGCCTATGCGCAAGGTAAGCACTGAAGCGCGGCGGCAGGGTCGCGGGCTACCATGCCCCGTCCATGCTCTACGCCGAAACCGCACCGTACCGCCTGCACGCCCTTGGTGTGCCGGGCGGCCACGTGCTGCACGTCGAGGAGAGCGGCCACCCGCAGGGCATCGCCGTGGTGGTGCTGCATGGCGGCCCGGGCTCCGGCAGCTCGCCGCTGCTGCGCCGCTTCTTCGACCCGGCCCGCTACCGCATCGTCAACCCCGACCAGCGCGGTGCCGGCCAGAGCCGGCCGCGCGGCAGCACGGTCGACAACACCACCGCCCACCTGGTGGCCGACCTGGAGACGCTGCGCGAGGCGCTCGGCATCGAGCGCTGGCTGGTGGTCGGCGGTTCGTGGGGCGCCACGCTCGCGCTGGCGTATGCGATGGCGCATCCGGGCGCGGTGACGGGGCTGCTGCTGCGCGCCACCTTCCTGGCGCGCGAGGAGGACATCGGCGGTTTCTTCCAACCGGCCGATGTGGGGCTGGCCGACGCCTGGGCCCGGTTCGCGGCGATCGCGCCCGCCGATCGGCGGCACGCCATGCTGCCCTTCCTCGCGCAAGGCCTGCATGCCGATGCCGACACCGCACGCCACATGGCGCTGGCCTGGTGGCGCTGGGAAAGCACGCTCGCGACCGGCGCTGTGGCGCAGCCTGAGCCGTCGGGCGCGGCGCTCGATGCGCTGGTCGACCGCTACCGCGTGCAGAGCCACTACCTGCTGCACCGCTGCTGGCTCGATGAGCCGCCGCTGCTGGATCGTTGCGATCGCCTGCCGGCCGTGCCGACGCTGCTGCTGCACGGCAGCGAAGACCGCATCTGCCGGCCCGAGGGCGCGCTCGCGCTGCACCAGCGCCTGCCGCACAGCCGCCTGCGCCTCATTGAGGTCGCCGGCCACGACCCGACCCATCCGGCGATGGTGCGCGCGATGGTCGAGGCGCTGGACGGCTGGCCGTCATGAGCTTACGGCTCAAGATCCACCTGATCGTCGGGCTGCTGACGCTGCTGTTCCTGTTCGTGATGATGGGCCTGGAGGTGCGCAGCATGCGCGCGTCTGTGAACGAGGAGGTGGTGGCCGCCAACCGCGTGGCCTCGCAGTTCCTGAACCGCACCGTGTGGCGCTATGCGGCCCAGGGCACGCCGGCGGTGCTGGCCTTCCTGCAGGGCATGGGCCGCGTGCGCTCGAACGACATCACGCTGCTCGACCGGCAGGGCGCCGTGCTCTATGCCTCGCCGCCGTCGCCCTACAAGCCGGGCCGCGATGCGCCCGACTGGTTCGACGCGCTGGTCGCGCCGCCGCCGGCCGTGCAGTCGCTGGACCTGCCCGACGGCCAGCTGAAGGTGCAGGCGAACGCATCGCGCGCCGTGCTCGACGCGTGGGACGAGGCCATCACGCTGGTGTTCGGCGCCGTCGTGATGCTGGTGGTACTCAACGGGCTGGTGTACTGGCTGGTCGGGCGCACGCTGCGGCCGTTCGGCCAGATCGTCGCGGCGCTGAACCAGCTGGAAGGCGGCCGCTTCGATGTGTCGCTGCCGCCGCTGCCGGGGGCCGAGGCCGGCACCATCGGCAAGGCCTTCAACCGCATGGTCGGCATGCTGCAGGGCCACATCGAGACCGAGCGCCGCGCGGTGCGCGCCGAGCTGCAGCTGTCAGAGAGCCGCGAGTTGACGCGCTGGGTCGACCACCAGATCGAGCAGGAGCGCCACCTGATCGCGCGCGAGCTGCATGACGAGCTGGGCCAGTCGGTGACGGCGATGCGCAGCATGGCGCTGTCGATCGCGCAGCGCATGCGCACGCTCGATCCGCAGGCCGAGCAGGCGGCGCGCCTGATCGCCGACGAGTCGTCGCGCCTGTACGACGCGATGCACGGCATCATCCCGCGCCTCGCGCCGCTGGTGCTGGACAACTTCGGGCTTGCCGAGGCGCTGGCCGACCTGGCCGAGCGCACGCGCCGCAGCCAGCCCGGCGTGCAGATCGAGCTGCAATCCGAGATGGACGGCGTGCAGCTCGGCAGCGAGGCGGCGCTTGCGCTGTACCGCGCTGCGCAGGAAGGCCTGACGAACGCGCTGCGCCATGGCCAGGCGCAGCGGGTCGGCGTGCGGCTGCGCGCTGCGGCCGACGGCATCCTGCTCGAACTCGTCGATGATGGTGTCGGCTTGTCGCCCGACTGGGATGACAAGAAGGGCCACCACGGCCTGCGCTGGCTGGCCGAACGGGTGCAGGGCCTGGGCGGCAGCTTCGAGCTGGTGTCCATCGCCCCGCGCGGCGTGCGCCTGACGGTGCGCCTGCCCCCACCCACGCCGCAACCCACCGAGGTGACCCCCGCATGATCCGAGTGATGCTCGTCGACGACCACGCGCTGGTGCGCATGGGCTTTCGGATGCTGCTGGCCGATGCCGGCATCGAGGTCGTGGCCGAGGCCGACACCGGCGAACAGGCGTGTGCCGATTACCCGAAGCTCCAGCCCGACGTGGTGGTGATGGATCTGTCGATGCCCGGCATGGGCGGGCTCGAGGCCGTGCGGCGGCTGCTGGCGCAGGACCCGAAGGCCCGCGTGCTGGTTCTGTCGGCGCACGAGGACACCGCCCACCCGCGGCGGGTGATGCAGGCCGGCGCGCTCGGCTACCTGACCAAGCGCGGCGCGCCCGAGGCGTTGATCGCGGCCGTCACCGCGGTGGCCGAACACCGCCCCTATGTGGACGCGCAGACTGCCCAGGTGCTGGCGCTGGCCCAGATGAAGGGCGACACGAACCCGGCCGAAGCCCTCAGCGAACGCGAGTTCTCGGTGTTCATCCAGCTCGCGCGCGGCCTGACCGTGGCGCAGATCGCCGCCAACCTGAACCTGTCGCCGAGCACGGTGGGCACGCACCTGTACCACGTGAAGCAGAAGCTCGGTGCCGGCAACCAGTCCGAGCTGACGCTGGTGGCGCTGCACTGGGGGCTGATCCAGGCTTGAAGTGGACACATGGCACCGCGTTTGCCCGTGCACTGCGGCACGGCGTCCCCCCGATTCGCGTGAGGATCAAGGGTAAACCCTTGAATCAGGCCCATTTCTTGCGCCGTAATTGCTCACAAGGGCCTGCAGTTCGGGTCCGGGCAGGAGAGTCGTCGATGCGGGGCTGGCTGTTGATCGGGGTTGCACTGGCGGCGGGCGTCGCGCACGGCGAGGACATCACGCAGGTGCTGGAGCGCTCGCAAAGCGTGCGCCTGGAGCGCATGTCGCCGGCGCCGGTCGAGAGCGAACGGGCGCAGAAGCTGCGCGACAGCTTCGAGATGCTCGCGCGCCGGCTGGGGCTGGAGGGGGCTGCCGAGTTG
>NZ_JBFUFP010000229.1:0-6507 GCF_056403375.1 Rhizobacter sp. P2_H2 | reverse complement strand
CCGGTGCCGGCGATGCCATGACGGGCGAGCTGGTCACCAGCTACCCCGCGGCGAAGCTCAGGGAGCGCCGCGTGGCCGCTGCGGCGCCACCGGCCGCGCTGCCGCTGCTGAGCCTGCCGCAGCGCGAGATGCTGATCCGCTGGGGACGCTCGGACAGCCTGACGCGGCAATGGCTGCCGCTGCTGCGATCTGAGGAGTCGCGCGCGTCGATCGAGGAGGTCGAAGACCTTGCGACGCTGCTGCTGAACCACGGCTGGATCAGCGTCACGGATCGCCAGGGCAGGAACGGCTGGCTGCGGCAGTCGATCACCTGGCTGCACCTGCCGGTGTTGAAGCAGTTGCTGGGGCTGGGCACGCTCGAATCGCGCCGCGACCAGCGCAGCGAGCAACTGCAGGCGCTCGCGGACTGGGTCCGCTCGCACGAGGCGCTGCACGCGGCTGCGGCCGAACTGGCGGAGGGCGGCGCGGTGCTGAACCTGGCGACGCTGGCGCGCCGCATCGAGCTGCTGCAGGCGCTGGYCCGCTGGCAGGATGAGCAGCACACCGGCACGCGACGGGATTTCGAACTGCAGGCGCGCGGCAAGACCAAGTCGCTCGCGACGGCGGAGTGGCAGTGGCTGGATGCGCATGTCGACCTGCCTGCGCTGGGCATCGAGCGGTTCGCGCAGCAGGTGTGGCTGGCAGGGGCGTTCGATCTCATGTGGGCGCCCGAGCACCGCTGCGACCTGCGGGCGCTGCATTGCGTGGGGCTGGCGGCGCGTGACCTGCTGAAGCTGGTTCAGGCGGCGTCACCGGCGCAGTACTGGCTGATCGAGAACCGCGCCAGCTTCGAGCGGCAGGCGGCGCAACGCGCGGACGGTGTCGCGTTGATCTGGCTGCCGGGGCGCCCGCCGGGCGACTGGATGGCCGCAGTGGGTGCGCTGCTGGATCGGGCGCCTGCGCCGGCGCGCATCAGCGCCGATCCGGACCCGGCAGGTGTCGAGATCGCGCTGACGGCCGGCAGCCTGTGGGAGAGCCGCGGGCTGCCGTGGGAGCCGCACCTGATGGGCGTCGATCAGCTCGCGGCGGCCCGGCAGAAGCTGCCGCTGGATGATCACCACGACCCCGCCACGCTCGCCCGCATCCGCGCGAAGCCGGGCGTGCCCGAGGCATTGCGGCGGCTGTGCGAGCACATGGCGCAGGAGCAGGTGAAGGCCGAGCAGGAGGGCTGGCTGTGAAGTGCCAGGAAGCAGGCTCAGTTGGGGCCGATACCATCGTGCATCGCTCCAACATGCCTCACGGCACTGCCATCCCATGCCGATCTTCTCGTCGCAATTCTCGTCCCGCGTCTTGCGTCCGCTGCTCTCGGCCGTCGTCCTGGCAGGCACCGCATCAGGCAGCTTCGCGCAGGCCGCGGTGCCTGACGAGGCGGCCGACTACGCGCGGCCCCATGAACTGATCGACGTCGACCACGGCCGGCGGCTGAACCTGTACTGCCGCGGCAGCGGTGGCCCGGTGGTGATCTTCGAGGCCGGCCTGGAAAGTGACGGCTGGGACTGGCTGAAGGTGCATCCAGCCATCGCGAAGCTGACCACGGCCTGTGTCTACGACCGCGCCGGGTACGGTTTCAGCGACGCCGCGACCCGGCCTGCCACCCATGCGCAGGCGGGCGCGGACCTGCACGTCCTGCTCCAGCGGGCGAAGCTGAAGCCGCCGTACGTGCTGGTCGGCCACTCGATGGGCGGCCGTGTCGCCCAGCTCTACGCCTACACCTGGCCGAAGGAGGTCGGCGGCCTCGTGATCGTCGACAGCGAGCACGAGGACGAGCCCGCGCGTGGCAACCGCGTCACCGGCGGCAAGTTCTCGATGCTGCTGGCGCAGGAGAAGGCGATCGACGAGGGCTGCTACCGCGCGGTGCGCAAGGGCATGAAGGAGGGGAGCGAGGCGTACGTGCAATGCGTGGGCGACAGCTCCAACCTCTACGGGCCGGTGCTGTGGCCGGTGGTGCGCTCGGCACGGCAGGATCTCAAGCGGCAGACGGCCGTGCACGCCGAGTACCTCCAGKACCACACGAAGAGCGCGGCCCAGCTGCGTGCCGCGCGCAAGCGCTTCGGCGACCTGCCCTTGGTCTACCTGACCCGCGGCGTCAGCCCCTATGCGACGCCCGGCCAGCCCCGGAGCGAGGTCGACAAGGCCTTCGAGGCCGAGGTGCTGAAGACGCACGAGGAGGTGGTGGCGCTGTCGAGCCGCGGCGTCCATCGCGTGGTGGCCGGCGCGGGGCACGACATTCCGGCCGAGAAGCCGCAGGCGGTGATCGATGCGGTGGCCGAGGTGCTGGGGATGCGCTGATTCGAAGTCACTGGCTGCATGCTTGCCCGATTCTCACGTGGAGGGCAGCAGCAGGGTACGGCTTCGCGTGGTGTAGCGACTTGGAAGCCGAGAGCCGACGAGTCTCGTCGCCGCATCGCGATCGAACGGGATGAGCATCACGGCAATGTCGTCGATGATTCGCTCGGTGCGCCAGCCGCGGCTTGCTTCCGCGGCGATTTCGAACGGCTCCAGGACCAGGTCGCGCAGATCTTTCGATGGCGCGACGGCCACGAGAATGGCGTGAAGCCCATCCAGCTTGCGAAGCCCGTGGGGCTCTCTTGAAATGATCTGAAGGAGCTCACGCGTGTGTGCTGCCGCTTTGCCTGGCTCCCTGTGGACGAGCAGGCGCAACGGCCACAGCGCAACGCAGGCGATGCGATTCGGCTCACCCTGGCTGTATGCCGCGGCAAAGGCCTCGTCCAGCAGGCTGTCTGCGGCCTGATCGGTGGGGTTCATCTCCACGATGGACGCGATGGCCTGGCAGCGATACCAGGGGTGTTCGATGCTGCGTGCCACCTGCAGTGCCTGCCCCGGATCGTGTTCGGCGAGCCGTTGTACGTCTCCTCGTGCCAATGAGCCCCTGCCTTCAGGGCTGTTCCGCAACCGCGCGATGCATTGATCCGGTGATTCGAACGGATCGCTTTCCGGCATGTCGGCACTCACAGGCCAGGCTTCCAGAGTTTCGGCACGCCCGGGCAACTGAAGCTGCCGGAGTCGAAATACTTGTCGTGGATCGTGTCGCTGAGCAGAAGCGGCTGGCGAACCAGCACGAAGGTGAATGCAGCGGCGGCGAGCATGCCCAACACGAGACGCCGATGCCATGCCTCAGAAAGATCACCCTCGAGGCGGGCCAGCCAACCCAGCCCGAAGACGATTCCCAGCTGGAGGGTGATGCCGAAGCCGAGGCGTGACAGGTCGATCGGCGGACTGCTCCCGCAACGCAGCGAGGCGAGCCACGCATCCATTGCTGCGAGCAGGACCAAGGTCAGGAAAGGCGCCACACGCCCGAACTTCTGCGCGATGCCCGCGCCATGAGGGTGTGACCGAAGGAAGAAGTGAGACATGTTCAGGCTCAGGCGTCAGGCCGGATCGTAAAGGGTCCGGCTGGCATAGCGCCCCGGCGGCATCCCCACATGCCGCGTGAACGCCACGCCGAAGGTGCTGACCGAGCTGTAGCCGACGCGCTCGGCGATCTCGGCGATCGCAAGCTCCCGCTGCCGCAGCATCTGCCGCGCCAGCGCCATCCGCCAGGCCAGCAGGTACGCCATCGGCGCCACGCCGACGGCACGGCTGAAGCGCTCGAAGAAGGCCGAGCGCGACATCGCCGCCTCGTGCGCCAGCTGCGCGACGGTCCACGCGTCGGCCGGGCGCTCGTGCATGCGCCGCAGCGCCGGCGCGAGCTTCGGGTCGGCCAGCGCGCGCACCAGGCCCGGTGAGGCCGAGGTGCCGGCCGACCTGCCGGCCGGCACCCGCAGCGCCTCGATCAGCAGCACCTCGAGCAGGCGGGCCATCACGACCTCGCGCGCCGGCCGCTCGGCGCGGGATTCATCGCCGACCAGTTGCACCAACGTCGACAGCCGGCGCTCGCCGCGCACATGCAGCCACTGCGGCAGCAGCGGCACCAGCAGCGCCGCGTCCGGCGAGCCGAACACGCAGTTGCCGACCAGCATGCGCACATCCACCGCGCCGTTCGGGTCGCCGACGCGCGCCCCGCCGGGCATCGGCGCGATCGGCGTGGTGACGGCTTCATCCGCACGCGGTGGCTGCCGGTCGAGGCTGGAGGTCGCGAAGCCGCGCGCGGCGGGAATCAGCGCGAAGTCGCCTTCCTGCAGCGTGATCGTCTCGTCGCCACCCGGGCCGTCCATCGTCAGGCGGCAGCCGCCTTCGAGCACGACGAAGTAGAACGGCCGGCCCATCTCGGCGCGGCGCACTGCCCACGGCGCCGATGCGACGACCAGCTTCGAGAACGGTGCCCCGGGTTGCAGCATCGACACGACTTCTGCCAACGGATCGACCATGCCGGACTCTCTCGACAAATCAACGGACTCCCGAGTGTAGTCAGTCCGGTCCCGGCTCCGTATCGTGCGGGCATCGTCAATCAGATGGAGTTCCCGATGTCCAGCCAATCCAGCGTTCCCACCGTCCTGATCACCGGCTGCTCGTCCGGCTTCGGCCTGGAGACGGCACGCTACTTCCTCGACCAGGGCTGGCGCGTCATCGCGACGATGCGCACGCCGCGCGAGGACCTGCTGCCGCCCTCCGACCGGCTGCGCGTGCTGCCGCTCGACGTGACCGATGCCGAGAGCATCCGCCGCTGCGTCGGGGCGGCCGGGCCGGTCGATGCGCTCGTCAACAACGCGGGTGTCGGCCTGCTGGCGCCGCTCGAAGGCATCACGCCCGACGGCGCCCGCGCGATCTTCGAGACCAACACGCTCGGCACCATCGCGATGACACAGGCCGTGCTGCCGCAGTTTCGCGAGCGGCGCGCCGGCGTCGTCGTCAACGTCACGTCGAGCGTCACGCTGAAGCCGCTGCCGCTGCTGTCGGTCTACACCGCAAGCAAGGCGGCCGTGAACGCGTTCACCGAATCGCTTGCGCTGGAGCTGGCGCCGTTCAACGTGCGGGTGCGGCTGGTGCTCCCGGGGCGTGCACCCGGCACGAGCTTCGGCGACAACGCCCGCCAGCGCATGGCCGGCAGCGCGCACGAGGCCTATGCGGACTTCACGGCACGCGTGTTCGCCGCGGTGCGCGACACCAGCTCGCCGGTCACGCACGCGCAGGATGTCGCCGAGGCGGTGTGGCGTGCGGTGACCGACCCGGCGGCGCCGATGCGCACGCCGGCGGGGGCCGACGCGGTCGCCCTGGCGGCAACCTGACGGCCCCCTGAGTCACCGTCCCTGCGGAAGCTTCACAGCTTCGGCAGGCTCGGGATCGTCTGGTTGCAGTCCCCCTTCAGCGGCAGGTTGCGGCACACGTACTGGCCGGCCGAGTTCTCGGTGGCCGCGCCGGCCGGTGCCGGCATGTGCACGCGCTGCTTCCAGATCTGCCAGATCATGAAGCCGTCGTTCGAGCGGCCCTTGTTCTTCACGTAGTTCACCAGCGTCTCGACGTTGTAGTACGGCGTCGCCATGTTGTTGCTGCCGTTCAGCATCTCGGCGTCGTACTGCACGCCGTTCGCCGGGATCTTCAGCACCGCGCCGCCCGCGCCTTCCGGTGCGATCTCCATGCCCATGTGGATCGGGCCGCTGTAGATCGCGCGGTACGACTCGTAGCCTTCACGCGGGTCGTAGTAGTCGCCGCCGTCGTACGACATCAGGTTGACGTGGCTCAGCTTGCTGCCGCGCGTCTTGACGGCGGTGTACATCACGCCGCCGAACGGCGAGCCCCACTGCACCTTGCCCTCCTCGAACGGCGAGCCCTTCACGTAGTAGGCGCCGGTCGACCAGCCGGCCACCGAGATGCCGAGCTTCGCGCCGCGCGACTGGATCTCGGCGTAGGTCGCGTCGATGATGCCGACGATCTGCGCATCGGTGTTGCAGCTGAAGTTGGCGGCGTCGAGCTTGTTGCACGACGCGCCGTTCACCTCCCAGTCGAGGTCGACGCCCGACGCGCCGAGGTCCAGCGCCAGGTCGACGACCCCCCGGGCGTTGTAGTTCGCCCATTCGCTGCCCTGGCTGTAGGCCCAGCCGCCGAACGACAGCCACACCTGCGTGCCGCGTGCCTTCAGCGCCGCGATGTTGTTGCGCAGGTCCTGCGCCTGCTGCGCGCTGAAGAAGCGCTGGCCGTTGTTGCCGGACGCGCCTTCGGCGAACTCGAAGCCGGCGATCGACTGGTCGAACGCGTAGCTGCCCTTCACGTACGGCGTGTTCGGCTTCGCGAAGGCCAGGTTCACATGCGTGAAGTAGTTCGGGATGTTGGCCGGCACCAGGTCGTAGATGCTGGTGTTCCAGGTGCCGGAGTAGCCGATGTAGGCGCGGGCCGCCGGTGCCGGGGCCGGCGCAGGTGCGGGGGCCGGGGCGGGAGCGGGAGCCGGGGCCGGCGCTGGGGCCGGTGCCGGGGAGGGCGCCGGTGCAGGAGCCGGCGCGCCGCAGTCGTTCACCTTGGTCCACGGCTGGCCGCTGCCGGCCGGGCCGTTGTTGGACGACGGGTTCTGGCCCT
>NZ_JBFUFP010000228.1:0-6568 GCF_056403375.1 Rhizobacter sp. P2_H2 | reverse complement strand
GATCTGGTCCTTCAGGAAGTACAGCGCGTAGAAGTGCCCGCAATAGATGTCGCCGCCGCTGCGGACGCAGGCGTGGCGGTGCAGCGTGTTGGACGTGTCCAGGAAGTTGCCGGGCCGGCAGCCGCCGGTGATGCTGCCGGACGGCTTGAGCCCGCCGTTCTGCTGGCCCTGCCGGCTGATGCCGGCGCTGGGCAGGCAGCCGTCGGTATCGAAATCGAACACCGGGTAGCTCGCGCGGATGTCGACGTTGGCGGGCAGCGCCGCGTCCAGGCGGTAGAAGTCGTCCGCCATGGCGGTGGCGGCGAGCAGCAGGCCGAGGGTCGCAGTGCAGGCAGTTCGAATCATGGTGCAGGGCCGGGGAAGTGGAGGGGCTTCCATGCTGGCCGGCAACTGTGTCGTCGACATGACGCGACCCGTGGCGACCCGCGCTAGAAGCCCATGCGCTTCAGGTCGAACGGCAGGAAGGCCTGGCCGCTGCGGTTCTTCACGCTCGGCAACTGCGCGACGCGCTCGCGCCATTGCAGCAGGGCGCTGTGTTCTGCTGGCACCCCGAGCCCGGCGGCGTCGGCGAACATCAATCCGGCGAACAGCGTGATGTCGGCCATCGAGAAGGCGTCGCCGGCCAGGAAGTCCTGGTCGGCCAGCACGTCGTTGAAGTACTTCATGCCGGCCTTGGCTTTCTCGGCTTCACGCTGGCCCATCTCGGCGCGGCCCTGCCATTCGGGGCTCTTGAAGGCCTGCAGCGCATCACCCAGTCCCGGCGTGGCGTGGTGGAAGTACAGCCCGACCGGGTCCAGCACATAGGCCTCGGCGCGCCGCTGCATCATGTGGATCAATGCCTTCTCGCGCGGCGTGCGGCCGGTCAATGTCGGCTTGCCGTCGAGGTTGTCGAGGTATTCGGTGATGGCGGTGGACTCGGAGATGAACGTGCCGTCGTCGAGTTCGAGCACCGGCAGCACGCCCGACGGGTTCTTCGCGAGGAAGTCCGGCTGCTTGTGCTCGGCGCCGATCAGGTCGACCGGAACGAACTCGAACTGCGCGTCGAGCCCTTTCTCCGCCAGGACGATGCGGATGCGGGCGGGGTTGGGAAAGCCGGGGCGGTCATGGATCTTCATGGGGAGGTTTCAAATCAGGTTGATTGACTACCTATCGATCGATAGGTAAGCGGCGGACTGTAGGTGGAGTGATGCTCGTTGTCAATCTGATCTACTGATAGGTAATGTGATAAAGTGAGCCCATGAGCACAGACCCGCGCACGGACACCCGAGAGAGCATCCTGCAGGCGGCCCGCCTGGTGGTGCAGGCGCACGGCTACAACGTGCTGAGCTTTCGCGAGCTGGCGAAGGAGGTCGGCATCAAGAGCGCCAGCGTGCATTACCACTTCCCGACCAAGGGCGACCTGGCGGCCGCGCTGGCGAGCCGGTATGTCGACGAGGCGGTTGCGTTCCTCGACGAGCTGCGCGCCTCGTCCGCGGACCACGGGCAGCGGATGGAGGCCTACACCGCGATCTTCCGCAGGGCGCTGGAGAACGACAACCGCATGTGCCTGTGCGGGATCCTGTCGGCCGAGTACCGCGACCTGCCGGATGCCGTGCGCGTGGAGGTGGATCGGTTCACCTCGGTGAACACGCGCTGGCTGGCCGAGGTGCTGGCCGAGCGGCATCCGCGGAAGAACCCGCTGGACTTGACGTCCCGGGCGCTCGCGATCTTCGCGGCCATCGAAGGCGCCCAGCTGGTCGCCCGGGGGCGCGGCGACGTGAAGGTCTTCGACGAGATCGTGTCGGCCTACGCCGCGGCGGGGCTGTTCGACTGAGCTGGTGTTCGGTCGTTGATCGAAAGGTCGTCAACGGGTAGCGTTACCCAACCTGACTTCCAGCTGATCCCACGGGATGTCGCAGCGCTCGTGTTGTTCCGGCCAGTCTCGGGGATCCACCAGGAGGTCCTCGGGCGAACCCACATGCAGTGGACGACCGGATGATTGGCTGCTGAGCACGTATCCGCTCTTTGGCGCTCTGACGAGCGTGAGCATGGACAGCGGCTTGAATCTGCTGGTCAGCGGATCTTGTCCGTCGAGGCCCAGCGTCTGGCTCTCATGGTCGTAGACGGCGAGCACGTTGTCCGAGGCACTGCGGAGCATGTAGATCAGTCCGCCGTGCTCCGGCTCCTGAAAGCGTTTGGCCTCGGCGAACTCATACCGTTCTTCGATCACCTTGGAACTTGCCAGGTCGTCGCGCAACAGGGGCCGGTGGTCCGTCAGCGATCGAGTCCACAGGACGCTCGACGTGACGGCGTAGAGCGCACAGATCGGGACGGCCAATCCGATGACCCACCGCGATGCGGAGCTGTACAACCCGAGGTCGACGGAGAGTGCCTTTCCAAGGGCCCAGCCGATGACGAGCCAGATGACGACAACGCTCAGCAGGCTGGCCGCCCACAAGACAAAGGCGTTCTCGGCACCATGCTTCCAACGGGTCGCAGCCGAAGGCAACCTGACCAGCAGGCTTTCAATCGCCGCACGCTCCTCCACGGTGGCTTCGCGCAGGAGAGTCTGGTCCTGCATCGGCAGGTCCGTCATGACAGCGAGGGCTCCCGGTCGCGCTCGGGCTGCACACCCAGCGGCAACACGGACAGCGTGACGCCGTCCAGCGTGAGCACCAGGCCCAACTGCCCGCCCACCTGCACGACGCTGCAGGCGGTCGCGGGCGATGTCGATGCAGCTTCGACGGCCATGGCAGGCATCCCCATCGACGCGTTGACCGGCGGCTGGCGCAGCAGCGCCCACAGCGTGTGCGGATCGCGCAGCTGCAGCGACTGCAGGTACACCCGGAAGACGGCCTCTTCGCCCGCGGCCGGTTCGGGGCGAGGCCGCGATTCCGCTGCGCGACCCGCTTGCCGCAGCCGCAACAGCGCCCGCCGCAACTGCTGTCGGCTGCCGGGTTCGGACCTGCCGCCGGCCCGCGCGATCTCGGCGTGGTCGATCTCGAACACCTCGTGCAGCAGCACCGCGGCGCCGTCTGCCGGCGTCAGATGGGCCGCGAGCAGGCGCAGGGCCTGGGCCGCCTCTTCCGCCAGCGCCGCATCCATCTCGGCCGAAGGCGAGGATGAGGACGAGGCCGTGTCGCCGGCGTTCATCTCCGCCTCCAGCCAGTGCTGCATCCATTGGCGCCGGCGCAGGCGGTCGATCGCCAGGTTGCGCACCACGGTGAGCAGCCAGGCCTGGGCGGCGTTGAGCGCTTCGGTGTCGGCCTCCAGCGCACGGACGTAGGCGTCCTGCACGGCATCCTCGGCGTCCGCCGGGCCCAGCAGGCGGGTGGCTGCGCGCACCAGCCGACGGTGGTCGGCATCGATCAGGGCTTGCTTGCGTTCGTCGTGCATCGGCGCAGCTTGCCACAGCCCGGCCACGGGTCGGTGTCACGCCAGCCTCGCCTCGTTCGTCAAGGCAGTTCAACCACGAGGATCCCACGATGGAAACCCCTGACACCGTGTCGCCCTCCGGCGCCACCGAGCCCCGCACCTCCTACCTGGAGGAGAAGGCCTTCAAGGCCCGCACGCTGCTGATCTTCGGCACCGTCACCGACGTGACGGCCGCGGACGTGACGCGCCGGCTCATCGCACTCGACGCGGAAAGCGCCGACCCCATCGACGTGCTGGTGAGCTCGCCCGGGGGCCACCTGGAGTCGGGTGATGCGATCCACGACATCGTGCGCTTCATCGCCGCGCCGGTGAACATGATCGGCACCGGCTGGGTCGGCAGCGCCGCCACCCACCTGTACCTGGCGGTGCCGCGCGCGCGGCGCTACTGCCTGCCCAACACGCGCTTCCTGATCCACCAG
Source organism: Rhizobacter sp. P2_H2 (assembly GCF_056403375.1). Taxonomy (NCBI): domain Bacteria; kingdom Pseudomonadati; phylum Pseudomonadota; class Betaproteobacteria; order Burkholderiales; family Sphaerotilaceae; genus Rhizobacter; species Rhizobacter sp. P2_H2. The sequence goes on along the minus strand of NZ_JBFUFP010000228.1, from coordinate 2,735 downwards.
CCCAGCGGCGGCGCCGGCGGGCGGGCCAGCGACATCGCCATCCAGGCCCTCGAGATCGTCAAGGCGCGCGAGCGCATCGCACGCACGATCGCGCGCGAGACCGGCAAGTCGCTGGAGGTGGTGCTGGCCGACATCGAGCGCGACCGCTGGCTGTCGGCCGAAGAAGCGGTCGAGTACGGGCTGGTGTCGCGGGTCATCGAGCGCAAGAGCGAGCTCCGCCGCGAGCTCAATCGATTGTGACCTTCGCCTCCTTCACGAGCTTCGCGAACTTGTCGGTCTCGTTCCTGATCTGCAGGGCATCGAACCCGCCGACCCGGGTTTCTTCAGCGTGCTGGCCGCGGGCGTTCGTGGAGTTCGTGACCCTCGCGCTGGCACATCCGAAGGGCGCGGCGAAGGCCTGACCTGCCGGCGCGGGCGCAAGAACCTGTAGGATCATTCGACCCCATGAAACACACCTCGACACTTGCCACGCTGCTGGCGCTTCTTGCTTCGGCTTGTTCGTTGGTCGATGACCGCGTGTCGGCCGCCATCGGCGCGGCCGCCCGAGGCCCGCAAGCGCAGGAGGTCCGCATCGCGGCCGTCACGGATTTCGAGTGGGAGAAGTTGTACCTGTTCGGCCCGTACGCGCCGCGCGCGCACATCTGCGCGGTGCTGGGCGTCGAGCCCCGGCAGTGCGAACGCGTCGTTCCCTTCGAGTCCGTCGACGACGGCGTCATGAGCCTGGCCTTCGTCTCCGGCACGCAGGTGGTCCGCTACGTCAGGCACAGTCGATTGAACGGCGACTTCACGCCGGAGCTGAAGCGGCAGCCGATCCCGGCTTCCGAGGCGGTCTTCCAGGTGGTGCCATCAGGCACCGCGCAGGACGGCCGGCCCTGGATCAAGCTGGTGCTGAAGGAAGGCTGAAGACCCGCCTGCATGCGGCGCGAGCCGACCGCCGCCTGACGCTCAGCGCCGTGCCTCGATCATCTTCCAGCCGTTCCCCGACGGATCGCGGAAGCCCGCATCCACCGTGCCATAGCGGTCGATCGGCTCCTGCGTGAACTCGACACCGCGGGCCTGCATCCGCGCATGGGCAGCGCGGCAATCGTCCACCTTCAGCACCAGCGGCGGCATGCCGCCCTTGGCCACGATCGCGCGCAGCGCCTGCGCGGTCTCGGCGTCGAGCACCGGCGGCCCCGGCACGCTCAGGCCGAGCTGGAACGACGGCTGGTCCGGGTGCTGCACCGTCAGCCAGCGGTAGTCGCCGTTGCGCACGTCGGTGTGGACGCGAAAGCCGAGCTTGTCGACGTAGAACGCGAGCGCTTCATCCTGGTCTCGCACGTACAGTCCGACCACTTCAATGCCTTGGATCATGGAATCTCCTTGTCGTGAGATTCATTTATAGCGTCGGCCTCGCGGCGGCGCTTCTCCGAAACTGCGATCGTCAGGTCGGGCCGGTGCGCGGCACTCAGCACGCACGCCGGCACGCGGCCCGGCTCCTGCACCGCTGCCCGCGCGCGGGCCCGCAGCGTGCTCGGGCTCTCGCCGGTGATGTCGCGGAAGGTGCGCCCGAAGGTGCCCAGGCTCTCCCAGCCCGTCTCGAACGCGATCTCGGTGATCGGCAGCTCGGTCTCGCGCAGCAGCGCCGTCGCGCGCTCGATGCGCCGCGTCAGCAGGTAGCGGTGCGGCGGCGTGCCGAAGGCCTGCTTGAACGAACGCGCGAAATGCGCCTCGGAGACATCGCTCACGCCGGCCAGCCGCTGCACCGGCCAGGCTTCGTGCGAGGCGGCATCCATGCGGTCCTTCGCGCGCAGCAGCCGCCGCAGCAGCTCGGGATCCTGGGGCGGGAGCGGGAGGTCACTCATGGGGCGGCATTGTGCCGCCCGCTGCCACCCGCCAGCGACTGGCGGCTCAGGGCGCGACCCACACGTCCGGCTCATGGCCGACGGCCACGCCGTTGTGCATCACGAAGCGGGGGAACTCGCCGAAGAAGCCGTGGAACAGGTTGCGGCCGATGCCGTGCGCGGTGCGCTGGAGTTCCTCGGCGACCTCGCCTGCGAACAGCCGGTTGGTGTGCCGGTGCCACAGCGTGATCCAGCGCAGGAAATGCTCAGGGTGCACGCCGTCGAGCACCATGTGCTTGCTGTAGACGTTGCCGCGGAAGGTTCGCGTGCCCAGCATCACGGTGCTCCAGAACTCGACCAGCCGATCGAGGTGCACGCTCCAGTCGTCGCCGATCACCTTGTTGAACACCGGTGCGAGCAGGTCGTCGCTCCGCACATCGCCATAGAAGTCGTGCACCAGCGTCTCGATGCCGGCTCGGTCCAATGCCCGGGCTGTCACGTGTTCACTCATGCTGGGGAAGCTCCTTGTCGTCCGCCAAGCTCTCGCCGCGGGCCTTCGTCCGTTCGCGCACCTGGGCCTTGAAGGCGGGCATCGCGCCGTCGTTGAAGACCAGCAGCGCGACGACCGACAGGACGAACGCGGACAACAGGATGGCGACGGTGCTCATGGGGTGGGGAAGTTCGTTTCAGCCGTCCTGCCCGTCGACGCGTGGCGAGCACAGCCAGGGGAGGTAGAGACTGAGGTAGAGCGTGAAGGCGGCGATCCAGGCGGCGCCGGCGATCAGCAAGGCTGGCCCATAGGCTGCGGGCCACAGCAGCGGCACGCCGACGCGCAGCACGGTCGCCAGCATCACCAGCCCGTAGGCGACGGCCTCGAGCCGGGTCGGCTCCAGCGGCCGGCCGGTGTGGCCG
>NZ_JBFUFP010000227.1:0-6569 GCF_056403375.1 Rhizobacter sp. P2_H2 | reverse complement strand
GTGGTGGGTCAACCTGTTCGGCCACGGGCATCCGCACCTGCGCGCGGCGCTGCATGCGCAGCTCGACACGCTGTGCCACGTGATGCTGGCGGGCTGCACGCACGAGCCGGTGGTGGCGCTGTCGGAGCGGCTGGCCGAGCTCACCGGCCTGGGCCATGCGTTCTACGCCAGCGACGGCGCGGCCGCCACCGAGATCGCGCTGAAGATGAGCGCCCACCACTGGCGCAACCGCGGCCGGCCCGGCAAGAACAAATTCGTCGGCATCGAGGGCGGCTACCACGGCGAGACGGTGGGCGCGCTGTCGGTCACCGACATCCCGTTGTTCCGCGATGCCTACGGCCCGCTGGTGCGCCTGAGCGCGACGGTGCCCAGCCCCGATGCGCGCGGCGCGCTGCCGGGCGAGACGGCGGCCGACGTGGCCCGCCGCTGTGCGCAGGCGCTGCAGGCGGTGCTCGAATCGCGGCACGACGAGATCGCCGCGGTGATCGTCGAGCCGCTGATCCAGTGCGCCGCCGGCATGGCGATGCACGACCCGGCCTGGCTGCGCGAGCTGCGCGCGCTGTGCGACCGCTACGAGGTGCACCTGGTGTGCGACGAGATCGCGGTCGGCTTCGGCCGCACCGGCAGCCTGTTCGCGCACCAGCAGGCCGGCATCCGGCCCGACCTGCTGTGCCTGTCGAAGGGGCTGACCGGCGGCACGATGGCGTTGTCGACGGTGCTGGCCAGCGACGAGGTGTTCGCGTCGTTCTACGACGACAGCACGGCGCGCGGCTTCCTGCATTCGCATTCGTACACCGGCAACCCGCTGGCCTGCCGTGCTGCGCTCGCGACGCTGGAGATCTTCGGCCAGCGCGACTGGATGGCGCACAACGCGACAACGGCCGCGGCGCTCGACGCGCTGTGCGAGCCGTTGCGCGCGCACCCGGCGGTGCTGCGCAGCCGCCGGCTCGGCATGGTGTGGGCGTTCGACATCGACAGCGCGGATCCGCTGTTCGCGCGCCGCTACCACGCGGCCGCGCTGCGCCACGGCCTGATGCTGCGGCCGATCGGCAGCACGCTGTACTTCATGCCGCCGTACGTGATCGACGAGGCGGCGTGCGCGCAGCTGGCAAGCGGTGCGCTGGCCGCACTGCAGGAGACCCTGGAATGAACGTCGAAGGCTATTTCGTCACCGGCACCGACACCGGCGTCGGCAAGACCCTGGTCGCGAGCACGCTGATGCTCGACCTGCGCCGCCGCCACAAGCGCGTCGTCGGCATGAAACCGGTGGCCGCCGGCACGATCGCGACGCCGCACGGCGACGACAACGAAGACGTGCTTGCGCTGCGCGCCGCCGCCACCGTCGCGGTCCCGCGCGAGCTGGACAACCCGTACTGCCTGCCGCTGCCGCTGTCGCCGCACCTGGCGGCGCGCGCCGCCGGCGTGCAGATCGACATCTGCGAGCTCGGCCGGCGCTACCGCGACCTGGCCGCGCTGGCCGACGCGGTCGTCGTCGAAGGCGCCGGCGGCTTCCTGGTGCCGCTGAACGACACGCAGACCGGTGCCGACCTCGCGCAGGCACTCGACCTGCCGGTGCTGCTGGTGGTGGGCCTGCGACTGGGCTGCCTGAACCACGCCTTGCTGACGCAGGAGGCGATCCGCGCGCGCGGGCTGCGCCTGGCCGGCTGGGTCGCGAACCGCATCGACCCGGCGATGCGCGCGGCCGACGAGAACATCGCGACGCTGCGCGAGCGCATCGACGCGCCGCTGTGGGCGGAGCTGCCGCACCAGCCGCACGCGACCGCGCAGGACATGCTGCCCCACTGGACCGCGCGATGAATGCCTTCGACCTCGGCGAGATGACCGCGCAGCTCGACGCGCTGGACGGCGCCAGCCTGCGCCGGCGCCGCCGTGTCGTGCAGCAGGTCGACGGCCCGCGCATGGTGGTCGACGGCGAAGCGCTGCTCGCGTTCTGCAGCAACGACTACCTGGGCCTGGCGCAGCACCCGGACCTGATCGCCGCGGCGCAGCGCGCGGCTCGGCAGTGGGGCGTCGGCGCGACCGCCTCGCCGCTGGTCTGCGGCCACACCGAGGCGCACGACGCGCTGGAGCGCGAACTCGCCGCGTTCGTCGGCCTGCCGGCGGCGCTGAGCTTCTACGCCGGCTTCGCGGCCAACGTCGGCCTGCTGCCGGCGCTGGTGGGGCGAGGCGATGCGCTGTTCTGCGACGCGCTGAACCACGCCTGCCTGATCGATGGCGCGCGGCTGTCGGGCGCGCAGATCGGCGTGTACCCGCACGGCGACCTGGAGGCGCTGGCCGGGCGGCTCGCCGCGTCGACCGCCGAGCGCAAGCTGGTGGTCACCGATGCGGTGTTCAGCATGGATGGCGACCTCGCGCCGCTGCCCGGGCTGCTGTCGCTGTGCGAGCGCCACGACGCCTGGCTGCTGATCGACGATGCGCACGGCTTCGGCGTGCTCGGCCCCGACGGGCGCGGCACCGCGGCACATTTCGGGTTGCGCTCGAAGCGACTCGTCTACATGGCGACGCTCGGCAAGGCGGCCGGCGTGGCCGGCGCGTTCGTCGCCGGCGACGCGACGCTGATCGACTGGCTGCTGCAGCGCACCCGCAGCTACATCTTCGCGACCGCGATGCCGGCGATGCAGTGCGAGGTGCTGCGCGAGAGCCTGCGCGTGATGCAGCGCGAGCCGCAGCGGCGCGCGCATGTGCTGGCGCTGGTGCGGCGGCTGCGCGCCGGGCTGGCCGAGCTGCCGTGGGWGAACCCGCCGTCGCCGACGCCCGTGCAGCCGCTGATCCTCGGCGGCAATGCCGAGGCGCTGGCGATGGCCGCGGGCCTGCGCGAGCGCGGCCTGTGGGTGCCGGCGATCCGGCCGCCGACGGTGCCGGCGGGCAGCGCGCGGCTGCGCATCACCTTGTCGGCGGCGCACACCGAGGCCGAGGTCGACCGGCTGCTGGATGCATTGCGAGAGATCGCCGCGAAGCGTAGAACCTGTTCACCACACCCTGAAGGAGACCCTCATGTCTGATCGCATCGTCATCGTGTCCGCCGCCCGCACGCCCATCGGCGGCCTGCTGGGTGATTTCAGCGCGCTGGCCGGCCACCAGCTGGGCGCGATCGCGATCAAGGCCGCGGTCGAGCGCGCCGGCATCACCGGCGACGCCGTCAACGAGGTGCTGATGGGCAACTGCCTGATGGCCGGCCAGGGCCAGGCGCCGGCGCGCCAGGCGGCGCTCGGGGCCGGGCTGCCGCAATCGGCCGGGGCGGTGACGCTGTCGAAGATGTGCGGCTCGGGCATGCGCGCGATGATGTTCGCGCACGACATGCTGAAGGCCGAGAGCGTCGACGTGATGGTGGCCGGCGGGATGGAGAGCATGACGAACGCGCCGCACCTGATGTTCGCGCGCAAGGGCGTGCGCTACGGGGCGGCCCAGATGTTCGACCACATGGCGATCGACGGGCTGGAGGATGCCTATGACCGCGGCCGCGCGATGGGCGTGTTCGCCGAGGAGTGCGTGGCCAAGTACCAGTTCACCCGCGAGGCGCAGGATGCGTTCGCGATCGCTTCGACGCAGCGCAGCAAGCAGGCCAACGAAGACGGCAGCTTCGACTGGGAGATCGCGCCGGTGACGGTCGCCGGCAAGGCGGGCGACACGGTCGTGAAGTTCGACGAGCAGCCGTTCAAGGCCAAGCTCGACAAGATCCCGACGCTGAAGCCGGCGTTCAAGAAGGACGGCACGATCACCGCGGCGAATGCGTCGAGCATCTCCGACGGCGCCGCGGCGCTGGTGCTGATGCGCGAGAGCACCGCGAAGCGTCTGGGCAGCCAGGTGCTTGCGCGCATCCATGCGCACGCGGTGCATGCGCAGGCGCCGAACTGGTTCACCACGGCGCCGATCGGCGCGATCGAGAAGGTGCTGAAGAAGACCGGCTGGGCCGCGAAGGAGGTCGACCTGTGGGAGGTCAACGAGGCCTTCGCCGCGGTGACGATGGCGGCGATGCACGAGTTCAAGCTGCCGCACGAGATCGTCAATGTGCACGGCGGCGCGTGCGCGCTGGGCCACCCGATCGGCGCCAGCGGTGCGCGCATCGTCGTCACGCTGCTGGGCGCGCTGCGCAAGCGCGGTCTGAAGCGCGGCGTGGCCGCGCTGTGCATCGGTGGCGGCGAGGCGACGGCAATGGCGGTGGAGCTGGTTTGACGGGCACGCGGCGGTCGTCGCTCGCGCCGCCGGTGCGCATCGGCACGGCGGGGTGGGCGATTTCCGCCGCGAATGCCGCGGCGCTGCCCGGCGACGGGACGCACCTCGAGCGCTATGCGATGCGGATGAACTGCGTGGAGATCAATTCGTCGTTCTACCGCGGCCACCGCACGCAGACCTATGCGCGGTGGGCCGACAGCACGCCCGAGCACTTCCGCTTCGCGGTGAAGCTGCCGAAGCGCATCACGCACGAATGCCGGATGGCGGATGCCGACKAGCTGCTCGCGCAGTTCGTCGACGAGGCCGGTGGGCTGGGCCCCAAGTGGGCCGTTGCATTGGTGCAGCTGCCGCCGGGGCTCGCGTTCGATGCCGACGTGGCGGGGCGCTTCTTCGGGCGGTTGGGCGAGGCCTTCGACGGCGCCGTCGTCTGCGAGCCCCGGCACCGCAGCTGGTTCACGTCTCAGGCCGACCAACTGCTGGCGCGCTGCGAGGTGGCGCGCGCGGCCGTGGACCCCGCGAAGTGGCCGCATTCGGAGCACCCCGGCGGGTGGGCCGGAGCGTCGACGGCGCGGCGCCCGGCCGTCTTCTACTTCCGCTGGCACGGCTCGCCGCGGACCTACTGGTCGGCCTACGACGAGGCATGGCTGCGCGAGCGTGCGCAGGTCCTCGCGCAACTGCCGGCGCACGCCGAGCGCTGGTGCATCTTCGACAACACGGCGGCGGGCGCGGCATTGCCGAACGCCCTGCAGCTGGAGACACTCACGACCCCATGAACATCCTCATCATCGGCGCTTCGCGCGGCATCGGCCTCGAGTTCGTCCGCCAGTACCGCGAGGCCGGCGCGCGCGTCACTGCGACCGCGCGCGACGAGGCCGGCATCGCCCGCCTGCAGCAGCTCGGCGCCGAGGCCTTCGCGCTCGACGTGACCGACACCGCCAGCGCCTCGGGTCTCGCCTGGCGCATCGACGGGCAGGCCTTCGACGTCGTCGTCGTCAATGCCGGCGTGCTCGGGCCGCAGCTGGCGGCGCCGCAGACGCCGAGCGAGGCCGACTTCGATGCGGTGATGCACACCAACGTGCTCGGCGCGATGCGCATCCTGCCGCAGGTGATGGAATCGCTCGCGCCCGGCGCGAAGCTCGCGGTGCTGTCGTCGCGCATGGGCTCGATCGGGCTGCGCAGTTCGGGCAGCAGCTGGCTGTACCGCGCGTCGAAGGCCGCGCTCAACTCGGTGCTGAAGGACATGTCGTTCACGCTTGCCGGCCGCGCGACCTGCGTCGCCTTCCACCCGGGCTGGGTGCGCACCGACATGGGCGGTTCGTCGGCCGACATCAGCGTCGAGCAGAGCGTGGCCGACATGCGGCGCACGCTGGCCGCGCTGCAACCGTCGGAGAACGGCAGCTTCCTGAACCACGACCACCAGCCGCTGGCCTGGTGAGGCTGAACGAAGAATCGAGGAGACGACCCATGCTGACCGAAGACCACCGCGCGGTGCAGGACGCCGTGCGCGCCTACGTGCAGGACCGCATCGCCCCGCAGGCTGCCCGCTGGGACAAGGAGCACCATTTCCCGAAGGACGAACTGCGCGGGCTGGCCGAGCTCGGCTGCTACGGCGTGGCGGTGCCCACCGAGTGGGACGGTGCCGGGCTCGACTACCTGAGCCTGTCGCTGATCCTCGAGGAGATCGCGGCCGGCGACGGTGCCACGTCGACCATCGTCAGCGTCAACAACTGCCCGGTGTGCTCGATCCTGATGGCGTGGGGCGACGAGGCGCAGAAGGCGCTGTGGCTGAAGCCGCTCGCGCGCGGCGAGATGCTCGGCGCGTTCTGCCTGACCGAGCCGCACGTCGGCTCGCAGGCCGACGGGCTGAAGACGAGCGCGGTGCGCGACGGCGAGCACTACGTGCTCAACGGCGTCAAGCAGTTCATCACCAGCGGCAAGCACGGCGACGTGGCGATCGTGATGGCGGTCACCGACAAGGCGGCCGGCAAGAAGGGCATCAGCGCGTTCATCGTGCCGACCTCGATGCCGGGCTACAGCGTGGCGCGGCTGGAGGACAAGATGGGCCAGCATGCGAGCGACACCGCGCAGATCCTGTTCGAGAACTGCCGCATCCCGGTGGCGAACCGGCTGGGCGATGAAGGGCAGGGGCTGAAGATCGCGCTGTCGGGGCTGGAGGGCGGGCGCATCGGCATCGGCTCGCAGGCGGTGGGCATGGCGCGCGCGGCCTTCGAGGCGGCGCTGCGCTACGCGAAGGAGCGTGTCGCGTTCGGCAAGCCGATCTTCGAGCACCAGGCGCTGCAGTTCAGGCTGGCCGAGATGGCGACGCAGATCGAGGCGGCGCGGCAGCTGATCCACCATGCGGCGCGGCTGAAGGA